>JBJENM010000017.1:0-72104 GCA_051880175.1 Agathobacter sp.
ATTTATTGCGAATTTAGTACCGCTACGCTTTTTACAAACGAGAGTGGGTTCTGAGTCGAATATGCAAATTCATTCCAGAAACACCTTTACGAAATAGGATCTAAATATTCTCAATCTGCCAATCGATAGGGGATTGTCCATTTGCGATCAGAAAATCATTTGCCTTACTAAAATGTCTGCATCCCATAAAGCCCCTGTGCGCAGACAGTGGACTTGGATGCGGTGCAGTAAGAATCAAGTGTTTTGGATTGTTCAGCATCGCCATTTTACTTTGCGCCGGTTTTCCCCAAAGCATATAAACAATCGGACGATCCTGTTCGTTCACTGCGGAAATGATGGCATCCGTAAACTGCTCCCAGCCCTTTCCCTGATGAGAAAAAGCCTGATGTGCCCGAACGGTAAGTACCGTGTTCAGTAAAAGAACTCCCTGATCCGCCCACTTTTTTAAATATCCGTTGTTTGGGATATAACACCCCAGATCAGAGTTCAGTTCCTTATAAATATTCTGCAGGGAAGGAGGAATATTTTTCTGTTCCACCGGAACCGAAAACGACAAACCATGGGCCTGATTCGGTTCATGATAAGGGTCCTGTCCCAAAATCAAAACCTTCACCTTGCTAAGGGGCGTAAAATGCATGGCATTAAAAATATCCTCTGCCGGCGGATAAATCGTCGCCCTGCTATATTCCTCTTTTACGAACTGATACAATTGTCTATAATATGGTTTCTTAAACTCTGCCTCCACAGAAGGCAGCCAGTCATTTGTGATCATTGCCATATCATCTCATCTCCTATCTGCGGACAGAAACTCCTCTGTCTGCAAGATAATTTTTCAAATCCATAATTTCCAATTCCTTATAATGGAAAAGAGAAGCTGCAAGTGCTGCATCCGCATGGCCATCCACCAGAGCCTCATAAAAATGTTCTTTGGTTCCTGCTCCTCCGGAAGCAATCACCGGAATTGAGACATTGTCCGCAATCATTCTCGTAAGCTCAATGTCATATCCGGCCTTTGTGCCATCCGCATCCATACTGGTAAGAAGAATCTCTCCGGCTCCCAGCCTGTTTGCTCTTATTGCCCATTCCACTGCATCCAGTCCTGTATCGATACGTCCGCCATTCTTGTAGACATTCCAGCCGCTTCCGTCCTCTCTGCGTCTTGCATCAATTGCCACAACCACGCACTGGCTTCCGAATTTATCCGCCGCATTGCTGATTAATTCCGGAGTATTGATGGCAGAGGAATTAATGGATATCTTGTCTGCTCCTTCCCGAAGCAGGGCCTTAAAATCATCTACGGTCCGTATTCCGCCTCCCACCGTAAAGGGAATGAACACCCGCTCGGCCACACGCCTTACCATATCTACCACGGTTCCCCGGTTATCGGAAGATGCGGTAATGTCTAAAAAGACCACCTCATCTGCACCTGCTTTATCATAGGCCGCTGCAATTTCCACAGGATCACCGGCATCTCTTAAATTCACAAAATTAACACCCTTTACCACTCGTCCGTTATTTACATCCAGACAGGGAATAATACGTTTGGTAAACATTATAGCTCTCCTTTCTGGATGGAAATAAAGTTCTTTAATATAGAAAGCCCTACTGTGCTGCTCTTTTCCGGATGGAACTGGCAGGCAAATACATTTCCTTTTTCCACCGATGCATGAATGGTCACACTGTAATCCGTAGTTGCTTTTACAATGCTTTCATCCGCGGCTTTCAGATAATAGGAATGTACAAAATAAACAAAAGGGTTTCCGTTTAGATTCTGAAAAAGTCTTCCCTCATTCATAAGGGAAAGTGAATTCCATCCAATATGGGGAATCTTTAACCCTTCCTTATCCGGAATGCGCAGTATCTTTCCATCTAAAATATGAAGACCTTCCACACCGCTGCTCTCGTCACTTCCCTCAAACAGAAGCTGTAACCCTAAGCATATTCCGAGAAACGGTGTTCCCTTATCCGCAACCTCCCGTATTACCTTATCAAGCTCATACTTTTTTAGTTCAGACATTGCGTCGCCAAAGGCTCCAACCCCCGGAAGAATGACCTTATCCGCATGTAAAATCTCATTGCGGTCCCGTGTGATCATGCATGGTTCCTGTAAAAGAGTTACTGCCTTCTCTACGCTCTTCAAATTTCCTGCATTGTAATCAATTATTGCAACCAAAATTGTGCCTCCTATTATTCCAGTCCTAAGCTTTCAAGCTTATCCTCCAATGCCCTTGTATACTCGATCCGATTCGGCTTGCTATAAAGCATAATTGCCTCTTCCAACGTCATATCATATCCGGCAAGTGCATTTGCAATCTTCTCCCCCAATGCATCATATTCCTGCTCGCACTCAGCTTCAACAGCCTTTTCCCTGTTTAGATCATATCTTCCGGCTGCACACACCAGACTATCTACCGCCCTGGCCTCCTGTTCATTTTTCAAAAAGACAAGATAGGCCTGATACTGACTGTCCACAGTCGCAAGTATTTTCAGCTGTGCATAGAAAATCTCGTCATTCTCTTTGATTTTTTGTCCCTGCAGTTGTTCATAGCCTTCATAATAGCTGCCCTTCTGATACAATTCTTCCGCAATCGCAAGATCCGAACTGTAATTCAGAAGTGAGGTACCAAGCATAACCAGTATAACAAAAGAAGCTGCCATCAAAAGAATCATGATGACCGGTTTCTTTGGAAGTGGTGGCGTATTGTCCTTTTCCTTTGGTTTCTTCTCCTTTTTGGGTTTTGGTTCTTTTTTTGGCTTCGGTTTCTTTTCTTTTGCCGGCTTTTTCGCCTTCGCTTTCTTTTCCTTCTTTGCCTTCTCTTTTTTCTTCTTTCCTTTTTCCGGTACTGAAGCTTCTTCCCCTTCCAGCTCCGCTAATATCTGGGCATTTTCATCAGAAAGCTCCGCAGCAGAATTTTTTTGTGGGGACGCTGCCTTTTCTTTTGATTTGGATTCTTCTTCCTCTTCCTCATCGTCTCCAAAAAGCAACAGCTTAAATTTTTCTAAAAATCCACCCTTACTTTTTTCTCTCGAGGATTTCTTTTTTCCCTTCTTTTTCCCCTTCGTCTTTCCTTCTTCGGCTTCTTCTTCCTGTTCTTCCCGGCTCATTTCGCCTTCCGCGAATTTTCCAATTGCATCCTCTTCGTCTAAAGGAATATCCGCCTCATCGCTTTGCAGTATGTCGCCAAGATCAGATAACCCATCTGTTTTTGCAAGAAGATCAATAAGATCCTCGTCCTTTACTCCCGCCAGATCTGGTTCTCCCGACTCAGTCAATATAAGAGGTTCCCCACCTGTGTTCTCCTCTCCGATAACCTGTATGTCTCCCAGTTCCGAGAGATCTCCCAGATCATCCAGGCTATCCAGACTTCCCAGTTCACTTCTTGCGGCATCATTTTTTTCAATACTGTTTATCAATTCCTCGGCACTTTCCGCCCGAGGGTCCGGCATCGCCGGAACAGGCTCTACTTCTTTTGAATTTTCTTCGATTCCCTGCAAAATAGAATCAATATTCTCCGAGATTTCCTTGTGTTCTGTCAGAAGTTCCAGTTCCTGGCTCTGTTCCTCTTCCAATTCTGCTTCAAAGTCAGAGAAATAATCCTTATAGGCATCGGATTCCAGTTCCTTTTCGAATTCCCGCAAAAATTCATCGTCAGCACTTAGTGTTTCCTTATTTCCCTGCTCTAATATATCGTCCGGTTCTTCAAAAGGGTTATCGCCAAATAGGGATTCCGGTTCTTCTTTTTTTCCAAAGGGCTCATCCCCAAAAATATTCTCCGGGACAAAATCCAGTTCTGTTTTTTTTGATTTGTCAATATCACTAATGGATTCCAATAGATTATCCAGATAGTTTTCCGATGATTTATTGCTCATACAGTTTCTCCGAATATATTTAATAAAAGGATGTGATGATTTCATCACATCCTTTACTTTTCCAAAAATGTATTATCTGCTTTCGTCAATCAGCTTGTCAATAGCCTCTACAAGTTGTCCAATCTCAGGCTTTGTAAGCTGTGCATCGGCTCCAAGCTGATCTCCCTTACGTCTCATTTCCTCATTGACAAGGGAAGAAAAGATGATAAGCGGAATACTCTTTAATGTATCATCTGACTTTACAAGCTTTGTAAGCCTGTGTCCGTCCATCTGAGGCATCTCAATGTCTGTAATAATACAGTGAACCTTGTCTTTTACATCGCCCTCTTCTTTCAGCTCCGTTAACTTGTCCCAAGCCTCTTTTCCATTGGTGGTCACAATAAGATGCTCGTATCCTGCTTTCTTCAGGCAGTCGGTAATCAACTTGCTGAGAAGCGGGGAATCCTCTGCGATAAGAATCGGTGATTCGCTTCGGTCTCTCTCTATCATATTCTCTACATCTGATGTACGAAGTCCTGTTTCCGGACTAATGGAGGATACAATAGACTCAAAGTCAAGGATCACAACCAATTTGTCATCCATCTTGATTACACCGGTAGAAACACTTCCATCCTGTCCGTTTAATGTGGAATCCGGTTTTATAATCTCTTTCCAGGATACACGATGAATTCCAATGACGTTGTCTACATGGAATGCGATATCCAGCTTATTGAAGTTTGTGATAATGAATAAGCCCTTCTTTTCCTGTTCCCCAAGACCTAAACATTTCTTCAAATTGATAACCGTAATCATGGTATCTCTCGGCATGAAAATACCTTCTACACTCGGATGCGTATTAGGAACCGGAGTAACTTTGGAATATTGCAAAATTTCTCGAATCTTTGCCACATTAATTCCGTAATGATTATCCTCCAACGTAAATTCGAGTATTTCCAACTCATTCGTTCCTGACTCCAATAGAATATTTGTATCCATATATTCCCTCCCAATCTCAGATATAGTTTATTATAGCATAAGTTCGACAATTTCGTCTATTTTTTTATACTTTTTTGCAATTTTTTTAGTAAATTGAATAAATTGTTCCTTTTATCACAACAGAAAAGGAAACATCGCCATTATTTACGCTCTTGCCCTCTGGAATTTGAAACAGAAGGACACACTCGACGGAGTCTGAAGGATCTATTGTTCCATAATAGGTAGACAGATCATACACCAGCAAAGTCGCATCTTCATTCACCCAGCTTTTTCCTCCGTCTGTGCTGAGACGGAAGGTGGGGCTCTGCTCCATTGCGTTTACTTCCACCTTTTTATCCGTTATGTTCTTGATTTCAAATTTTGCAACACACAATTGATAACCCGGTTTTGCATCAATTGAAAAATAATTGCCCTCTTTATAGTTACTTGACAGATCAAACCCCTGATAAGAGACCTGAAGCTCACTTTTGTATCCGATGGCATCTGAAAAGCTGATTGCATTTCCGTAAGATGTATTACCAGAATTTCCTGTTCCCTCCGCCAGAGTATTTTGCCCCGAACCATTCTCCGGATCTTCTTTCGTGGATTCCAAAACACTTTCTGGGGTTTTCACCTCGTATAATTCTTTATTATAATACTGCATGCCGTCCTTTTGATAGGTATTAAACCGCCCCAGTGCATAAGCAGAATACTGAACAATCAATTCTTCCTCTTCTGCCGTAAGTTCATACATCGGCGTTCCACATCCGCAAAAAAGAAACGCTATACTCATGGAAAGCACCAGAAAAATGGCACTCTTCTTTTTCATCTCTTCTCCTTGTTCATTTTCACCTATTATTTTAGATTATCCTATCATATTTTTGTTACAATCGCAATACGTAATGTAGGCATTCTTTCCTAATTACAGGGATTGTCATTTTCCAATTCTATCCAGAATTCCACTCCGTCTGTATGATTGATGACACCGCAGGGCTGATGGAAGGAATCCATAATTGCTTTCACAATGGACAGCCCGATTCCGCTTCCTCCGTATTCCCTTGTTCTGGCCTTATCCACCTTATAAAATTTATCCCAGATTCTATCGATATCCTCCTCCGGTATTTGTTTGCCTGTATTATATACACTGATTCTAAGTACTCCTGCCTTCAGGGTATAAAAAATGCGGATTACTTTTTCCCCTTGTGCATAATGCATCGCATTGCTGAGAAAATTTGTGATGACCTCTTCTACTTTAAATTCATCTGCCCAGACATATGCCGCCTCTTTTTCTTCAAACAGAATGCTTATATTTTCCTGTTCCGCCAGACGCGCCGTTGCCTGTACCACACCGGCAATCAACTCCGTGATATTAAATCTTGTCATTTCCACAACATCATTTCCAAATTCCAGCTGGTTCAAGGTCAACAGCTTTTGTACCATACGATTCATTTTTGCGGATTCATCCACAATGACATCACAGTAAAACTTTCTGTTTTCTGGATCATCATCTCCCACACATTCTGTCAGGCCTTCCGCATACCCCTGAATCAAGGCTAACGGAGTCTTAAGCTCGTGGGATACATTAGCCAGAAACTCTTTTCTCATGCTGTCGATCTGTTCTTTCTTTTCGATATCATTTAACAGCTCATTATTTGCTGCCTTAAGCTCCGATATGGTCAGTTCCAGTTTCTCTGACAGCTCATTCATATGATTTCCGAGCTGATCAATTTCTCTTGCCGTATTACGCTTTGCCTTATACTTTACATCAAAATCCAATTTGCTCATCTTTTTGGAAATATCAGAAAGCTCCATAATTGGTCTCGATATGGATTTTGACACAAAAATTATGACAATCACACAGAGCAAGGAAGAAGCGATTCCCATCCAAAGGAAAAAGCGATTCGTAATTGCTGCGCTTTCCCGGATACTTTCCAATGCGGTTCTCATATAAATATAGCTGCCATCCGAAAGTATGCCCCATAACACCAGATAGTCGGATTGCATACGTTCATCAGTCAGCCGTTCCAATGTATAGTCTTCTGTTGATTTGATGATATTGGCGTAATTTGGATTTACGCCAAATATCATCTGGCTAAGTTCCACCAAAAAATTCTTCTCATTCAATGCAGAAGAGCGCAATATTCCTCCGTTTTGGTTCATAATAATGATACTGATATTCCCGTTGGTACAAATTCTCTCAAAGGGAATATCAAAATCCGAGCTGCCTAAAATCCCCTCTGATGCAGCCGCATCAATTTCACGAAAGGAGCCAAGAAGCTCCTTCTGCTTATTATAGAAATAATACTTTTCCAAAAAGGCACTATTTAAGAACCAGCCGATTACAACGGTTCCGAATACAATCAGAACCATTGTAACCATAAGTCGAAAGGATAATGTTGCTCTCTTCTTCATTGTCTCATACTTCCTGCAGGCTATTCTTCATCCTCAATAAATTCTCTCTGCGTAATTGCAAAAAGTTCTTCCTTAGCAAGGTCAAAGCAATCCATAATCTTATCGGAAAATACTCCACACTCTCCATCGTGAATCATACGGACAGCTTCATTCACATCATAAGGGTCCTTGTATACCCTCTTACTAACAAGCGCATCATATACATCCACAATGGATACTACCTGCGCCCAGATTGGAATATCCTCTCCTGCAAGTCCATCCGGATATCCTTTTCCGTCATACCTTTCATGATGATATCTGCAGATATCATAGCAGTAGCGATAGAATTCATTTTCTTCCTGCTTGAAATTTTCAAGAATCTCGCAGCCATAGATGGTATGCTTTTTCATTTCTTCAAACTCATCCCGGGTCAGTTTTCCCGGTTTAAGCAGAATGCTGTCCATAATAGCAATCTTTCCAAGGTCATGAAGCGCGGATGCCTGGGTAATCAGCGCAACCTGCTCCTTTGTCAACTTGTACTCCGGATAAAACTTGCGGACATATCCTAAGATAATTCCGGTAAAGGTCTTTACTCGTTTGATATGGTCTCCCGACTCCATGCTTCGGAATTCCACAACAGAACTGAGTGCATTGATCAGAAATTCATTACTCTTCTCAAGCTTTTCCTTACTTTCCATTAATTCCAAGGTTCTTTTTTCAAGCTTTCTCTCAATATCAATACGATGCTCAAACAGTTCCATAATATTCATGGTTCTGCGCATGACCACCATCGGATCAAATGGCTTGTAGATAATATCGGAAGCCCCAAGCTCGTAGGCTTTTACCTCAAATTCCGGCGTTGCCTCTCCGGTAATCATGATAACCGGCAGAAAATCGTTGTATCCTTTGCTTACCATGTGCTCCAACACATCAATTCCAGATTTTTCCGGCATGATAAAATCCAAAAACAGCATGGAAAAATCCTGCGCTTTTGCATCTAATATTTCGATTGCCTGCTGTCCATTCTCAGCCTCAATAATATCGTACTGTTCCTCAAAAATAAATTTCAGCATCTCACGGTTGATTTCTGCATCATCCGCGATTAGTATCATTCGTTTTTCCATATTTTCCCCTTATCTTATGTACTACTGGTTCTGTAAAAATTCATTGATTCCTGCAACGGTCCTCTCATATTCCTCTTCCACTCCGGGAAGTAAACTCTTTGCAAGATCAATATCCCTACTTTTTTCACGAAGCGCTTCCGTGATTTCCTGTACCGGTCCAAACAAGGCTGTAAACGACATGTTCTGGCACACGCCCTTTAACGTATGTGCCATGCGGAATGCCTCATCATAATTCTCTGTCCCCATTGCTGCTTTCAATTCGGTAAAGCTTGTATCCCGAAGAAACATTCCCGCAAATTTTGCAATACGTTCATCCTTCATCATTCTGGCGATTGCCTCTTCGTAGTCCGCACCGATTTTTTCGTAACATTCTTTTATGGTCAAAAGTCACACCTCCTATTGTATGTTATTTTTTATTGTACTTTATATTCCCTCCTAAATCAATCTTTTCACGCTTAATTTCCGGCACTTTCATAAATTTGAAGGCCCTTATTAAAAAGCGAATAGGCCACAATCCAAAAAATTGCCGCTATCAGGCATTCCGTTCCAATGATCTGTGCTCCTCCGCCAAATCCAAAGGTTCCTCTTACCCCAAGGAAATAGCTGGCCGGCAGATACGCTACAAAGGCGAAGGGAATTACCCATGTAATGATAAAGCGAATCGCTTTTGCGTAGATTTCCGTTGGATATTTTGCGAAATCTGCCATCTCATAGGCCACCTGCAAAAACGGTCCGCTGGTTTTCGTCCAGAAGGCAATGGATGCAAAGAACAATTTTATGGAAGTGTAAATCACAGCTCCTGCAAAAATGGAAATCATAAAAAACACAACATGTACCGCATCCATCCGTGCAGTACCGTTCACGATTCCTCTTACAACGAGGATTGTACCGATTAAAAGCTCTCCGATTGCGTCCGGTTGAAGCTTTTCACTGATTACCTGAAAGAACACATTCATGGGGCGAAGCATATATCGGTCAAAATCTCCGTTGATGACCAGTCTCCATGCCACCAGCCAGATATTATCCGTAAATAAATGATCGATTCCTCTTGGAATCTGTGCAAAGCCATAGATAAAAATAAGCTGTTCCAGGGTCCAGCCGCTTAAGGATGGAATCTGCTGGAAAACCAGATACAGAAAAGCGATTCCCATAATCTGTGTAAAGAAAAAGCCTAAAAGTCCCATCAAAAAATCAACCTTTGACTGCATGATGACCTTAAAAAACTGGGAGATCAAAACGCGGTACAGCTTGAAATATCTTTTCATCTTTTTTCTCATTCCGCTAACCTCCTAACACTACAAGTCGATTGGTAACCCGTTTCCAGATAAAGGATCCCAACAGATACAAAATGACCACCCAGGCCGCCTGCCGGAAAAGAACAAAGAGGAGTTCGTTTCCCGTATATTTTCCCAGATAGATCATAACCGGCGTATAGACGATGGAAGAAAACGGTAAAAAGTCAAACATTCTCTGGACGACTTCCGGGAAAAAGCTAAGTGGAATCAGTTGTCCCGTCAAAAAGCTCATAATAGCCTCTTTTGCCATCAGCATACCGAATATGTAGGTGGTAAAAAAGGCGACCATCCCAAAACAGAAGTCAAACAACACACAGATCAAAAAGCTCATCATACAGCTCATCAGATACAACAGAACATTGACAATGCTTACCAGTGGCAGTCCCAGAACCGTAACCTTATAGATTTCAAGTCCGATCCAAATAAAGACTCCCGGCAGCAGCATCCGATATACGGCGGTGCCAAGTGCCCGAACCACCAGACTCATTCGATAATCAATAGGTTTGATCAGGTTCATCGCCACAGTACCCTTTACCACATCATCACTAACCCAGTCGGATATGGTAATCATCGTCATATTACTGGTCACATAAACCATAAAAATGTAAACCACCATCTCCTCTCTGGTCAGCCCTCCAAGAGTGGAGTTCGGTGAGCTTCCATAAATAGCCATCCACAAAAAATACTGAATAAACGATCCGAATAAGCTGATAAAAATAAACAGATAAAAAGCTCCTTTATACGCTAACTGCCGTTTTAGTTCATTCAGCGCAAAGGGCAGATAGATTTTAATTTTTTTCCTCATAACAAATTCCCTTTAACACCTTCCCTAAACTGCAGCATTCAGCCCATGGTTATAGATTTCTTTTACGATTTCAGCAAGCTCCGTTTCCTGAATCTGGATATCCTTTACCTCAGAAATCTCCATTACAACATTCAGAATGGAAGGAACCTGTACTTTATGCTTATCAAAGGAAACACTTAAGATCTTCTTTTCGTCATCCCATTCCATGCGGCAGTCATCCACTGACACCCCCAGCTTCTCTGACAGATTCAGTTTTTTGCAGCTGTTATACTGTTTTACTTCCATAGAAACCTTACGTCTGCTTCCATACAGATCCTTTAGCTTTTCCAAAGAGCCATCATAAATTTTCTTTCCTTCATCAATCATGATGATTCTGCTGCATAACTCCTCAATATCTCCGATGTCATGGGTAGTCAGAATCACCGTAGTATTATATTTCTCATTGATTTCTTTGATTGCTCTTCGAATATTGTCCTTTACCACAAGATCCAGCCCGATGGTTGGTTCGTCCAGATACAGGACCTTCGGATTATGTAAAAGTGCAGCACCTAAATCTGCCCTCATACGCTGTCCCAGAGAAAGGGTTCGAACCGGTCTGTCAAAGAACTCCGAAAGTTCTAAAACCTCATTTAAAAATTCCATTCTCGCTTCATAGTCCTCATCCGACACATTATAGATTTCCTTTAAAATGGTAAAGGACTCGCTTAATGGAAGGTCCCACCACAACTGTGTTCTCTGTCCGAATACAACACCAATATTCTTGGCATTCTCTTTTCTTTTTTTACTCGGATCGATTCCGTTGATCCGGCACTCTCCTGAGGTAGGCTTTAAAATACCGGTCATCATTTTAATTGTCGTGGATTTTCCTGCTCCGTTACTGCCGATATATCCGACAATTTCTCCGTCCTGTATGGTAAAGGAAATATCCGATACCGCGCTCTTTACTACTTTTTCCGTAGAAAATAATCCTTTTATAGCGCCTTTTAATCCCGGATACTTCTTCGGAGAGATAAAATCCTTACAAATATGATTTACTTCTATCACAACTTTTCCTCCAACTGCTTTCTGTCTTCCCTTTTTTTACAGATTTCCTGAAGCTTCTTTTTTTCATTGCTGTCGAGAAGTGCACCGAGTGCCATTCCAATACAGATTCCAAGGGACATGCCAATCGCTACATTTCCTGTTGAAGTTCCGATTGACGTCCCGATTGCAACACCAAAGCACATATAGATAGGCATCCATGCCGTCGGCTCCTTCTGTTTTACAAAACGGAGGCCTTCCAATCCTTTTTTGTCCGGTTGAAAGCCCAGCTTCTCCAATATTCGGATAGAAGCCCGATTATCCTCGCAGGCCTCCGCCTCAACAAAATACACCGTTTCCTGTGCAAAAGCCCATTCCACCATGGCTTTTGCAGCCTCGGTCATAAAGCCTTTTCCCTCATACTCCGGTTCGATTCCATATCCGATTTCCACGGCATATTCCTTTGGTTCACCCTTAAAGCAGATATCTCCGATTTCTTTTCCAGTCTCTTTTAGCACGATCTTCCAGGGAGCATACCAAAGCCAGAACTCTTCCTTCTTTTGAGCTCCCTCCAGCATTTCTTCATATGCTTTCTTCAGTTCCTGATCTTCTGTATTTGTTATTTTACAAAGGATTTCCTCCTCTGTCATTACCGTCATCCAGACTCTTTTCGTCTTTATGACAGGATTCTGTTTTCCCTTTTTCTTCATTATCTCTTTCCCTTTCAATCCAAAGGACTGTCCATTTTCTCAAGCTTTCATCCTGCACTATACCAGAAAAAGAACTCCCAGTGTACCCGGACCGCAATGGCTGGATATTACCCCACCGGCTCTTGTAACCAGAATTTCATTAAAAATGTGAAGACTCTCCAAATAATCATATACTGCTTTTATCCATGCTTCATCGCATCCGGAATGGGTAATAAAAACTCTGTCCGGTTTTGCCTTCTTTAAATTTTCTTCCTGATCCTTTGCATAGGAAAGCAGGACACTGCTCATTTTTCCACGATACTTTTTGGTAGGACTCATCTTTCCGTTTTCCACTACAATGGTAGGATGAAGCTTAAATGCACCACCGACAAAGGCTGCAACACCGCTGCATCTTCCGCCACGATACAGATACTCTAACGTATCCACCACAAAGCTTGCGCGGACTCTGGGCTTTAACTGCTCCATAGCATCGGCAATTTCTTCTCCGCTTTTTCCTTCCTTCGCCATAATTGCAGCTTCAATGACCAATAGTCCGATTCCGGTAGACAGATTGGCAGAATCCACCACAAAAATCCGGTCCTCTGCCTCGAGTTCCTCCGCCGCTAACCGCATGACATTTGCACAGGTCGACATATCCTCCGATATGGAAAAACATACAATTTCCCGTCTTTCTTCCACATATGGACGCATGAGTGCCATCGCATCCTCAATTGCAGGGGCAGATGTCTTTGGTGTCGTTTGATTTTTATCCGCCCACGCATAAATCTCATCCGGCGATATGTTCTTTCCATCCAGATATTCTTCGTCTCCCAGCACAATATGAAGAGGAAGAATATCAATATCATAACGCTCTATAAGCTCCGGCGATAAATCACAGGTACTGTCCGAAATAATCTTTACCATTCCCAATTTCCTCACTTTCCTTATTCGAATTCTTCCTTAACATTTTATCCTAAAAAGATATTTTTTCATAGATTTGTTTTTGTATTTCTTTATTCCGCTTTCATGCCCTTATATACTTTGCAGGCAAGGATTCCGACTCCAATAGAAAATACTCCAATCAGTCCTTCCACCATCCAAATCGACGTGATTACGCCAAACTGATACAGGCACGCAAACACATCCAGCAGTCCATGCAGCACAACTGCCAGTACAAAGAAGTACCATTTTTTCTCTCTTACCGACTTAAATACAAGGACTGAGCAGGAAATATGCAGAATCATGGCAAACACTCTTTCCACACAGCCAATCAGTGAGTTTCCAAAGGTTAAGGAAGTAAGCGCCACAGCAATGGCTTCTACCGCTTCCACCTGATCCGGAGATACCATTCTCACCTGCTCAACGATGGTACCAAACACGCCCTGATTAATCATCATGGCATATGTGATGTACTGAAATGCTCCGACAGATAAAAGAATTACAGCCTCAATTCCTCCGTGTCCGATTCCGTAAGTAATTGCCGTTTTCTTATCGGTATGCTTTTTCAGAATAAACCGAAATGCAACCCATCTACCGGTTTCTTCAAATATTCCCGCAAGTCCTGCTCCCACCAGCGCATAACTCCATAGGTGTGTGGTGATATACTGCGCCAGGTCAGACCCGTTCGCCAGCAGGAAATATTTCGGGATGCTCTCAAGTCCCAGAGCAAATAATGGAAAAATGATTGCGCCCACAAGTACCGGCAACAGATTTGCCCTCGTCTTTACCCTCCAGATAATTGCTGCAACAACCGGTAATGCAATTCCCCATATCAGCATAAAAATCAAGCCTGCAAATCCACCTGTTGAAACTGTTCCGTAATTCATATCTTATTCCTCCTCTTTCCCATAGGTTTCTACTACAAATCCTTTAAAATGACATCCGCTGCAGGTCAGCTTTCTGGTTCTCGGTGTATGTGCCGCCCAGAAAAATTCCCTAAGTGACGGACGAAATTTTTTATGACATTCCGGGCAGATATAAAGCGTGTTCCTGTAATAGTATCTTACCAATACAACAGCACAGACAATAACAAAAATCATGCCCAAAGCAAAGGGAATCCATATTCCTTTCATAATTCCCAGACAGAATGTCGCAATCTGGGTTGCATCCATCACAAGTCCCACCGCAAGTGTAATCCCTCTTACGGTTTTCAGCTTCTTCTTGTTTTCCATAAAATATGCTATGTCACTCAATTTTTTAACAGAAACACATTCACTCTTTTCCAGTTCCTTTTGAAGCTCTGTAATCCGTTCCAGTTGCACCTGCTTTTCTTTTAGTTCCACTCTTACATTTCTTTCCTGTTCTTCTAACAATGCTTCGATAACATGACCGGCATTATCTTCCTTCATAATGTCTGCAATGCTGTTGATCGCCAGCCCCATATCTCTGAGGAAACAAATCAATTTCAGCTTCTGCACATCTTCGTCTGTAAAAAGTCTTCTTCCGCCCTCGCTGAAATCGCTGGGTATCAAAATTCCTCTGCTGTCATAATACTGCACGGTGCGAACGGTTACATCACAAAGCTTTGCGATTTCTCCTGTCGTGTATGTGGACATAGTTTTTTCACCACCTTTCGAAGCTTACTTTACATTATAACGCAACGTAGCATGCAAGTGGTAATGCAACATAAATTTTTTCTTTTTTGTGAAAAGTTCCCAAAAATCCATCCTGGAGGCACTCTGGCATAGAGTACTTTATGCCAGAGTGCCTCCAGGATGGATTTTGGATAATTTTACAAAAAGAAAAACGCAGCCACCGATTTCGATGACTGCGTTACTTTTAACTGTTTTGATGTATTAGAGCATGCTCAAGCAATGAACCGGGCAGCCTTCAACACAGGTTCCACATCCGGTACACTTTGAATAGTCAACGTGTGCGAGATTGTTGGTAACTGTGATGGCTTCTGCCGGACAGTTCTTCTGACACTTCATACAACCGATACAACCATTGGCACATTCCTTGCGAACCACTGCACCCTTTTCCTGATTAGAACAGGTTACAACTGCAACCGTCTTCTTCGGAAGAATCTCGATCAAATGGTTCGGGCAGGCATTCACACACATGCCACAGGCAACACAACGTTCTCTGTTGATGTGAGCAATACCCTTTTCAATACAGATTGCATCGTACTCACAAACCTTCTTACAATCTCCGCAACCGAGACATCCATAGGTACATGCATTTGGTCCACCGTAAAGCATCTTTGCAGAAGCACAGGATTCGATTCCCTGATACTCTGACTTTGTCTGACACTTATCACAATCGCCGCCGCAATGAACAAATGCGGCAACCGGATCTGCCTCTTTTACCTCTACGCCAAGGATTTCTGAAATTGCGACAAGCGCATCATGTCCACCCGGACGACAAAGATTCGGAGCAACATCGGAATTTTCCGCAAGTGCCTTTGCATATCCATCACATCCGGAGTAACCGCAGGAACCGCAGTTCGCACCCGGAAGTACATCACGAATAGCTGTTTCCTTTTCATTTACAGGTACTGCAAATACGGTAGAAGCTACCACCAAAAGCACACCTGCTACAAGTCCAACACCTGCTACAAGGAGAACAGCAATAAGAACAGCATTTCCCATAACTTTTATCCTCCTTATTTAAACAGCGCTTCAACGATTCCGGCGAATCCGTAGAATGCCATAGATACTATTGAAGCGGAAATCAATGTAATCGGAATTCCCTTAAAGGACTTCGGCGGAACAGCAACCTCTACTCTGCTTCTTACTCCGGCAAAAAGCCACATAGCAAGAAGGAAGCCAAGTCCACAGCCAAGTGAGCTTACAAGGGACTCAACAAATCCGTATCCGTCTGAAATGTTATTGATGGTAACACCAAGTACGGCACAGTTTGTTGTAATAAGTGGGAGGTATACTCCAAGGGAACGATACAGCGCCGGAATATATCTCTTTAAAATCATCTCAAGTAACTGTACCAAAGCGGCAATTACTAAGATGAACACGATGGTCTGCAGATAGCCGAGACCATTTGGATCAAGAAGGTAGGTTTGAATCGGCCATGTTGCAAGGGTTGCAAGCAGCATAACAAAGATAACGGAAAGGCCCATTCCAACCGCCTGATCTGTTTTCTTGGAAACGCCGAGGAACGGACAGATTCCAAGGAATTTTGAAAGTACATAGTTATCTACAAGGACTGCAGACATTAAGATTACAAGAAGACTCTTAAGCATTTACGTTCTCCTCCTTTTCTTCCTTTGTGCAGCCTAACTTTCCACAAGCTTCAGCCGAAGGGCATCCTGCACAGCCCATCTTTTCCTTTGGCTTATTTGTCAATTTTGCAACAAGTGCAATGATGCAGCCGAATGCAAAGAAACCGCCCGGGGATGCTACAAGGATTGGAATATTGTAGGTCTTAAGAAGCGGAATTTCAATTCCTGCAAAGGTCCCTGCTCCTACCACCTCACGGAAGGTAGCCATAAGAAGAAGTGCGATGGTAAATCCAAGACCCATTCCAAGTCCGTCTAATGCAGAATCCACAACACCATTCTTTCTTGCGAACATTTCCGCACGTCCAAGAATGATACAGTTAACTACAATAAGTGCAAGATAAACACCGAGCATATCGTAAAGATCCGGCAGATATGCCTGCATCAGCATCTGAACGATGCTTACGAAGCCTGCGATAACTACGATATAGCAAGGAATTCTTACCTTATCCGGAATAATATTACGGAGCGCTGAAATAACCATATTTGAGCAGACAAGTACGGCTGTTGCAGCAAGCCCCATTGCAATTGCAGAGATCACACTTGTTGTTGTAGCAAGTGTAGGACATGTTCCAAGGAGCAATACTAATACCGGATTCTCTTTGATCAGTCCCTTAAGAAAAATAGCTGATTTTTTCATGATTAGTTCGCCCCCTTTACTGCTTTATACGCATCAAATGCGCTGTTAATGGAATCAGCAACTGCGTTTGCGGTACATGTAGCGCCGGAAACCATAGTTACATCATCGGAATATGTGCTGCTGTCAAGACCAACAAACTGATCTCTGTAGGCTTCCTTATCGGTAAGCTCATGGGATGAATAGTATTCCTCGTGCAGAATCAACTCGGAAACCGTTCTGTAATTTACGATTTTTCCATCTGCATCCAGGACAACTGCCATTTCCATAATCTCATTGGAATATCCATATGGCTTTGTATTAAATACATAGTAGGTATCTTCGCCTACCTGTGCGGTAAATCCTCCGGTTACACATCCAAAGGCCGGAACAGAATCCAATGCGGTAAGCACCGCATCATCTCCGGCAGCCTTTTGTGCCTGCTTCCCGTTATCCTCTGCATTAGCCTCGGCAAGAATCGGGAAGGCTGCTTTCACTTCGCCCACCGGTCCGTCTGCCGGATTTCCTTCCAGATCAACACAGTTTACATCTCCGAAGGCATTGATTCCACATACAACCGTTCCTGCATCCGTAGCTGCAGCAACCACATAACCGCATCCGTTGGTAGCGGCATATGCTGCAACAAATCCGTTTGCTTCGATTGCCTCCACCTGTGCGCTGCCAAGAGAATCTGCACAGCCAGGAAGAGCAACCGGAATTGCTTCCAGAATCAACTGCTCCTCGCTCTTTTCTCCTTCTGCTACCGCACCGCTGTTAATCAGTACATCAAAGGCATCCAGAATCGCATTTTTAAATGCAGTGGAAGAATAAGTAACGCCGGAAACAGTATCTATACCATTCAGTGCAGAGTCAGCACCAACATAAGTCTGTGGATAATCTGAACCAAAATCCTTTGACTCGAAATAACTGGTAAGAGTCACACCGCTGATACATCCGTCTGCGCCGATGGCAACGGTAATTCCCATATCGCCGGAAGAATACTGGCTTGTTGTAGCAAGAAGTGCTACATATCCAAGTCCGCTTGTTTCTTTGTAAAGATTAAGTACAGTTGCCGGTGCATCTGCCGGGAGTTCTATCTCCTCAAAGCCTGCCGCATCCGGCATGACAACGGTAAGGGAAGCACTTGCTGCTGCAGCCTTATTTTCTTCAATCACAGGAGCGGTAAAGAAATTGGTTACAGAAAGAAGTGCAGATACAACCACACAGATACTGGTAAGTACAACTACGCTTTTCACATTCAATTTCATTTTGCTGCACCTCCAAACGGTTTGTTCATGGTGAGCTTCTCAATATACGGACAAAGAATATTCATCAGAAGAATTGAGAAGGATACACCTTCCGGGTAACTTCCCCAGAATCTGATCAAACAGGTAATAAGTCCACAACCAAGTCCGAAAATAAGCTGTCCTTTTGGAGTGGTTGGCGAAGTAACATAATCGGTTGCCATGAAAAATGCGCCGATAAATACACCGCCGGAGAAAAGATACATCAGTGCCATTTCAAGGCTTCCGGTATAGATTAAGGAAAGGATAAATACCGTTCCGATAAAAGCAACCGGACAATGCCAGGTAATGACCTTGCGGGCAATCAGATAAATCCCACCGGCCAGAAGTGCCAGTACACAGGTCTCTCCCAATGCTCCGCCGCGAAGTCCCAGGAACATATCCATAAGTGATGCTCCTACTTCTTCACCTGCCGCAAGATTTGCAAGTGGTGTTGCGGATGCGACGCTGTCCACGATGGTCGGCATTGCTGCCGCAGTCATCGTGTCCGTAAATGCAATCAGCATGATGATACGTCCGGTAATTGCAGGGTTCGCAAAATTGTAACCAAGACCTCCAAACAATGCTTTTACAATAATGATTGCCGCAAAAGAACCTACTACTGCCTGCCAGATTGGAATGCTGACCGGTAGGTTTAATGCAAGAAGAAGTCCCGTAACAACTGCGGAAATATCTCCAATCGTCTGTTTCTTTTTCATTATGATATTAAAGAGTGCCTCAAATCCAACACAGCAGATAATGCACGTTGCGATTACAGCAATACTTCTTGCTCCAAAAATGATTACGGAGGCAATTGCTGCAGGACACAGGGCAATAACTACATCAAGCATGATATTCTGTGTGGTTCTCTTTGAAAATACGTGAGGCGATACGGATACATAAAGATTTTCTTCCATTGTCTTTAAGCCTCCTTTTCTTTTTCTTTTTCAGCCTTTTTCATCTGGTAAGTGCGGAGCTCGCTCTTAGCCAGCTTGTTGCGGGCGATAATATTTCTCTTGGCCGGGCAGCTGAATGCACAGCATCCGCATTCCATACAAAGGTTTACCTTAAGAGCCTCAAGTTCCTCATAATCCTTTGCTGCAAGAGCCTTTGCAAATCCCATCGGATTCAAGCCCAGCGGGCAGTGATTTACACAGTTGCCGCAACGGATACACGGACTTTCCTCCGGTCTTTTTGCATCCTTTTCATTCAATGCCAGAACAGCATTGTTGTTCTTGATAACAGGCTGGTCGAGATTCGGAACGGCGATTCCCATCATAAGTCCACCGAACATCACCTTCTTTGGTGTCTCCTTAAATCCGCCTGCAAACTCAAAGACATCCTTAATACTTGTACCGATCGGAACAATCAGATTCTTCGGGCTTGCTACTGCTGAGCCGTCCACCGTAATGCACTTTTCTACCAGCGGCATACCGGTACGGATGTAAGCGGCAATGGTAGCAAGGGTTGTAACATTTAATACGATGGTTCCCACATCAAGCGGAAGCTTGCCTTCCGGAACAATCTTTCCTGTCAGCTTATAAATAAGAACCTTCTCTCCACCCTGTGGATAAATGCTTGGAAGGACTTTTACGCTTACACAGCTGTCCGCTTCTGCAATACCGTTCATCTTTGCAATTGCTTCCGGCTTATTCCGTTCAATACCAATGATGATTTTTTTCACACCAAGGTATTTTTCCAAAAGTGCAATACCTTCCTTTATATCTTCTGTGCGGTCAATCATGGTACGGGTGTCACTTGTTATGTATGGCTCGCACTCAGCTCCGTTTAACAGAACCTCTTCCACTTTGGAAAGATCCTTTACCCCAAGCTTAACAGCCGTAGGGAAACCTGCTCCTCCTAAGCCGACTACGCCGCTGTTTCTTACTGCAGCCACGAACTCATCAAAATTTGTAACAACCGGGGCCTTAATATCTTCACTGATACGCATCTCCCCATCAGATTCAATCCAAACAGCATCTGCAAAAGCGCCGTTTGAACAGGTTACCTTGTCCACCTTGGTAACCTTACCGGATATTGAAGCATACACCGGACTTGACACAAAGCCATTTGCTTCGCCGATGAGTTGTCCGACACTCACAATATCCCCTGCCTTAACTACCGGCTTCGCTGGCGCACCGATATGCATATTCATTGGAATTACCACATTTGCAGGTGCATCCATACGAACCGGTTGCATAGAAGCCGTATTTTTCAGATGTGGAGCATGTACTCCGCTCATTTTGAAAAAAGGCATGATTTTTACCTCCTTTAATTGTTCAGAAATTACTATAATATTATAGTCTTATCGTCATTTTTCGTCAATAATTTTGAATCGTTATTATATTGACAATTAGTACCTTTTTCACTATACTTTAAAATAACGCTTTAAAATTTGAAGCGAAAAATTTTTATCAAGAAAGGGACTAGAAAAATGAAAAAGAAACTTTTATCTGTAGCTCTCGTAGTTGCAATGGTTGCATCACTTATGACAGCATGTGGCTCAGGAAGCAAAAGTGCAGATTACAAGTTAGGAATGGGCATTGTTGTGGAAGACTCTTCCTCAACCGGAAAGGCTCAGATCGACGCTACTGTTGCTGCTGTTATCACTGACGCAGACGGAAAAATCGTATCCTGCTACCTTGATGTTGCTCAGACAAAGATGACAACAGAAGAAGGAACTATTCAGGATGCTTCTGAAGTTGATCTTCGTTCTAAGCAGGAAAAGGGCGATGATTACAACATGGTTGCATACGGCGGAGCAATCTCTGAGTGGTATGAGCAGGCAGACTTCTTCGCAGAGAAGGTTGTTGGTATGACCGCTGATGAAGTTGCAAATCTTGCAACCACAGTTAACGAAGAAGGACATACTGTTGCAACGGATGAAGCTATCTTCTCCGGATGTACCATGTCAATTGCTGCTTTCCAGGAAGCTATCGTTAAGGCTTGCAATGACGAGTTTGCAAAATCCTTCAAGGCTTCTTCTCCAAAGCTTGGCCTTGGTGTTGTAACTGAAGTTGATTCTTCATGTGCTTCTGCAACTGCAGATGCTGATGGTGCTGCTAATATGTATACTCATTTTGCAGCTGTTGCTGTTGACGAGGATGGCAAGATTCTTGCAGACCTTATCGATGCAATCCAGCCAAAGATCGCATTCAATACCGCTGGCGAAGAGACCGAATACAAATTTGTTGATACCAAGAAATACTTAAAGTATGACTACAACATGGTTGCTTACGGTAACTCTGTTGGCGAGTGGTTTGAAGAGACCAAGGTATTCGAAGATTACATCGTTGGTAAGGATGCTGCCGGTGTAACCGGAATCGCTACTGTAGTTAACGAAGAAGGACATTCTGTTGCAACTGACGCAGATGCTGATCTTTTAGCAGGATGTACCATTTCAATTTCTACCTTCCAGGAAGCTGTTGCAAAGGCTTGCAACAACGCCAGATAATCGGAAGATACGATATGATAATTTCGGGAGGACGAATTTTCGTCCTCCTATTTTTATGAGGCTTGACTATGAAAAAAAGAATTTCTACTTTCATCTGTATGATGCTTTGTACAACTCTATTCCTAAATGGCTGCAGTTTTTCAAAGAAACCTGTTTTGAATAAATACTCACAGGTCCTGTTTGATTATTTTGATACGGTTGCAACGATTGTGGGATATGAAGAAACAGAAGAAGAATTTAATCAGATTTGCAGCTTTATTGAAGGCGAATTGGCGCGTTACGATGAATTATATGATAATTACAATGCACTATCATCCGTAAATAATCTCTATGTAGTCAATCGTGATGCCGGAAAAGCTCCTGTTTCTGTGGATGAGGATATGATTAAGCTTTTTACACTTGGGAAAGAAATCTATGCTTCCACCAACGGACTGACGGATTTTGCCATGGGTTCTGTATTTTCCATCTGGCACGACCACAGGGAGGAGGCAAGCTTTGATCCAGCCAATGCTTCTGTCCCGGACCTTGCTAAGCTTGAAGAGGCTTCACTTCATTGCAATATCGATGACGTCATCATTGATGAATCCGCCTCCACCATCGCTTATGCAGATCCCAGCTTAAAATGCGACGTTGGTGCTTTTGCCAAAGGATACGCAATCGAGCGGATTACACAGGATCTGATTGAGATGGGTGTCACCCACTACTCCTTAAACATCGGTGGGAATGTCCGCACTATCGGAACAAAACCGGACGGTTCCAACTGGACAGTTGCGATACAAAATCCGGATCTGTCCTCTGAGGAAAGCTATTCCGAGGTCATCAGCTTTTGTGATATGGCATTATCCACCAGCGGTTCCTATCAGCGGTTCTACTATGTGGGAGATACCAAATATCATCACATTATCAATCCGAAAACCCTTTTCCCGGAAGATACGTTTCTTTCTGTATCGGTTCTTAATACAGATGCCGGATTGGGAGATGCCTACTCTACCGCACTTTTTAACATGTCGCTGGAGGAAGGCCGGGAATTTGTGAAAAATCTGGATCATACAGAAGCCATGTGGATTCTTCCGGATGGAAGTAAGGTGTATTCCGATGGTTTTGAATCCTATATCAAGAAGTGATCATTTGATAATCCCATTTCGGAATTGTGTTCCCGAATGAATTTGCATATTTGAATCAGAACCCACTCTCGTTTGTAAAAAGCGTAGCGGTACTAAATTCGCAATGAATTGCTCATTAAGTGCCGACGCTTTTTAAACGTTCTGATTTCAAATAGCAAAATTCATTCTTAGGAACACAATTCCGAAAAGGGACATTTGTTTCTGTGTTTGTGCTTAAATAGTTTCGAATAACAAATAAAGATGAAAAACAGAAGGTTACATATAAGTAAAAAGAAATAGATGAATTTATCTGTAGCTATCGGCCATTTATGAATGTGTTTTTTCTTACAATTACATATAAGTAATCAGAATTTTATGAAATTATACGTAACCTTTGTCTCCTAAGGAACATTTTTCAACTCGAAATTACATATAAGAGACAAAAAATCAATGCGCTTATCTGTAAGCCCCCTCTCTCCAGAGACGAATTTGATTCGAAATTTACGTATAACCCCTTTAGAAATAAGGGATTTAGACGTAAATCTTGCTTTTTCCTGCTTTCCACAATGAAAGGTCCCCCTAAGATATTTTTATTTTGCTTAAGGAGACCTGGCTCATACATATTTATATGAAATTTGCAGATTTTTTCACACTCTCACAAATTCTTTTAGGAAAACTTTACATTTCTTTCTCATATTTAAAGCGAAAATAGATTCCATAGATATGCACAAACAAATAGGCAGCTACTAAAAGCAGTGTGGCAGCCATATCAAAATTCATCAGTGCAAATGTTAGCATCAATATTCCGAACACAAAGGTCATGCAGTCAAATGCCTTTGCTTTTGAGCGATTCGCAATTGCAATATTGCGCTCATCATTTTCTTCTATTGTAAGCTTCTTTTGCAAATCTGCGTCCTTGGAAATGGCCTTTTTCGAAATAATGTTGCTGATTCCAGATCCAAAAGCACCACATCCTACTCCTATCAGGATATATGGTAACGTCAGCATAATGCCCTGTGCATCATCAAATGTCTTTACCATATACAACCCTGCTCCCAATAAAATCAGTCCAATTACGGTAATCAGCCAATCTGCTTTTTTCATTTTGATTCCTCCTCATAAATAAATATTTCTTCGATCGACATTTCAAAATACTTTGCAAGCTTAAATGCTAATAAGATGGATGGGTTGTATCTTCCATTTTCCAACGATCCGATCGTTTGTCTTGAAACCTCCATCGCATCCGCCAATTCTTCTTGTTTAATCCCTCTTGCTTTTCTAAGTTCTTCCAGTCTATTTTTCATTTGTATTCCATCATCTCCTTTCTCATGTTAAGTTTACTTTCCATTCATATTATATATCTTCCTCAAAAAATGTCAAGTATGCTTTCCATAAAGCATAAAAAAACGGCAACGAACGATATCGAACGTTGCCATTTCTATTCTATAAATCTGTAATTTCTGCATGGAGCTCCTGAAGTGATTTTACTTCGCTGTTTCCACGCTTCCTAATGGACTGGATACCATTTACGGTAGCCTTTGCTGCCGCCATAGTCGTCATATAAGGAATCTTTTTCTTGATTGCAGATTTTCTCATATAGCTGTCATCATCTAAGGATTCGCTTCCGGATGGGGTGTTGATTACCAGATCTACTTCCCCGTTTAGGATGAGATCCATCATATTCGGGCGACCCTCCTGAAGCTTCTTGATTTCCTCTGCCTGGATACCATTCTCTCTTAAGAGCATACAGGTATGCTTTGATGCCACAATATCGAATCCGCAATCTGCAAATCCCTTAGCCACCTCAACGACCTCTGCCTTATCCTTGTTGTTGACAGAGATTAATACCTTGCCGGAAAGCGGAAGCTTCGACTGAATGGCTTCCTGCGCCTTGTAAAAGGCCTCTCCCCAGTACGAAGAAAGTCCAAGAACCTCTCCGGTAGAACGCATTTCCGGTCCAAGTAACGGGTCAACCTCCTGGAACATATTAAATGGGAATGCGGCTTCCTTCACTCCGTAATACGGAATATTCTTTTCCTTAAGTGCAGGAACCGGCGATGTTCTTCCGGTAAGCTCCGCAGTTACAATATCAATTGCAAGGGGTACCATGCGGATATCGCAGACCTTTGACACAAGGGGTACGGTTCGGGAGGCTCTTGGGTTTGCCTCAAGCACGAACACCTTACCATCCTCGATGGCATACTGCATGTTCATAAGACCTTTGACATGCATCTCCTCTGCGATTTTTCTGGTATACTCCTTTATGGTCTTTACATTCTCTTCTGAGATATGACGGGAAGGAATGATACATGCGGAATCTCCGGAATGTACTCCTGCAAGCTCAATGTGTTCCATAACAGCAGGAACAAATGCATGGGTTCCGTCACTGATTGCATCCGCTTCACACTCCATGGCATGATTTAAGAAACGGTCAATCAAAATCGGCCGATCCGGTGTTACACCAACGGCTGCATTCATATATCCCACCATTGCCTCTGCATCATATACCACTTCCATACCTCTACCGCCCAGCACATAGGAAGGACGAACCATGACAGGATAACCGATTCTTTCTGCAATTTGAAGTGCATCCTCCACGGTTACCGCCATTCCGGACTCCGGCATCGGAATCTCAAGCTTCTCCATCATGGCACGGAATAAATCTCTGTCCTCTGCAAGATCAATGACAGAAGGGGCGGTTCCGAGAATCTTAACCCCGTTTTTCTCCAGATCTGCCGCCAGGTTCAGCGGGGTCTGTCCACCGAACTGTGCGATTACTCCTACCGGCTTTTCCTTCTCGTAGATGCTGAGTACATCCTCCAGGGTAAGGGGCTCAAAATAAAGCTTATCCGAGGTGTCATAATCCGTGGAAACCGTCTCCGGATTACAGTTTACAATAATGGTCTCAAATCCCAGTTTCTTTAATGCTAAGGATGCATGTACACAACAGTAGTCAAACTCGATACCCTGACCGATACGGTTAGGACCACCGCCAAGAATCATAACCTTTGGCTTATCATTCTTTACCGGATTTTTGTCCGGTGCATTGTAGGTGGAATAGTAATAAGCGCTGTCCGGAGTTCCGCTGACGTGTACCCCTTCCCAGCTTTCGGTCATGCCGATTGCAAGTCTTCTTGCCCGAACCTCATCCTCTGTTACACCAAGAATCTGGCTTAAATATTTATCGGAAAAACCATCCTTCTTTGCCTGAATGAGTGCCTCATCACTTGGAAGACTTCCCTTATTTTTCATAAGTGCTTCCTCTTCCTCTACCAGTTCCTTCATCTGCTCTAAGAAGTAATGCTTAACCTTTGTAATCTCAAAGATTTCATCCGGTGTGGCGCCCTTGCGAAGGGCTTCGTAAATCAGGAAGTAACGCTCGCTGGATGGATACAGAAGCTTCTTTAAAAGCTCTTCCTTGGAGAGTTCATCAAAATTTTTCGCATGTCCCAGGCCATAGCGTCCTGTCTCCAAGCTTCGGATTGCCTTCTGGAATGCTTCCTTAAAGTTCTTACCAATACTCATGACCTCTCCGACTGCACGCATCTGAGTACCCAGCTTATCCTCAACTCCCTTGAACTTTTCAAATGCCCAGCGGGCAAACTTGATTACAACGTAATCTCCGTCCGGAACATATTTATCAAGGGTTCCGTATTTTCCACATGGAATCTCGGAAAGCTTAAGTCCAGACGCAAGCATTGCAGAAACCAGAGCAATCGGGAATCCCGTTGCCTTTGAAGCAAGTGCAGAGGAGCGGGAGGTCCGGGGATTGATCTCGATAATGATATCCCGATCTGTAACCGGATCATGTGCCCACTGCACATTGGTTCCGCCGATTACCTCAATGGACTCTACAATCTTATAGGATTTTTCCTGTAAACGTTTCTGAACTTCTTCTGATATCGTAAGCATTGGCGCAGAACAGAAGGAGTCTCCGGTATGGACCCCAAGGGGATCGATATTCTCAATGAAGCATACGGTAATCATGTTGTTGTCCGCATCCCGCACAACCTCAAGCTCTAACTCTTCCCATCCGAGAATGGATTCCTCTACCAGAACCTGTCCAACCAGACTGGCCTGAAGTCCTCTTGCACATACCGTCTCCAGTTCTTCCACATTATACACAAGTCCGCCACCGGCTCCACCCATGGTGTACGCCGGACGAAGAACCACCGGGTAATGCAGGCGTTCCGCAATTTCCTTTGCCTGCTCCACCGAATAAGCAACCTCACTTCTTGCCATCTCAATTCCCAGCTTCTCCATGGTATGCTTGAACTCGATACGGTCCTCTCCACGCTCGATGGCGTCCACCTGTACCCCGATTACCTTCACGTTGTACTTATCCAAAATACCCTTCTGTGAAAGCTCTGAGCACAGATTCAGTCCCGACTGTCCTCCCAGATTCGGAAGCACGGCATCCGGACGCTCCTTTGCAATAATCTGTTCCAAACGATCTACATTTAGCGGCTCGATGTAGGTCACATCCGCAATTTCCGGGTCGGTCATAATCGTTGCCGGATTCGAGTTCACAAGCACGATTTCGTAGCCTAATTTACGAAGTGCTTTACAAGCCTGTGTTCCGGAGTAATCGAACTCGCAGGCCTGTCCAATGATAATCGGACCTGAACCGATAATCAGTACTTTATGAATGTCTGTTCTCTGTGCCATGTTTTTTCCCCTTTATTGATTTTTATCTATTCTATCCTACCTAAAAAAATAAATTATGGCAATAGGAAAACTTAATTTTCAAAAGTACCGATGATATTTCCATATCTGGTCAAATATTCCTTACATTCCGACCTCCTGCTACCCTCTAGGATAATCATACGGTTTGGAAATAATACACTGGCCTCATCAAACCAATGGTTCTCCTTCGGATATCCCACAAAATCCCAGGGCGCACAAACAGCCTCTGTGACATCATTCCACATTTTATAGTCAAAGCTTCCATCTGCACTTTCTCCAAAAGAGGCATCACAGACTCCACCGACACATCTGGTGGGGTCAAGGGCTCTTACCAGCTCTGAAAATTCCAGCGAATTTCTCTCCTTATTCTCTGATTCTGCCAAAAGATGTTTTCCCATCAGCCATGCAGCTACCGAAGGAAAGCTCCTCTCATGACAGATGCGCTCCTTTTCACATACTTCATCAAATACTAAAACTCCCAAACGATTGCAGGCATCAAAAAAGTCGTCCGACATTTTTTCGCTCTCTACCCATACCGCATTACAGCCGCTTCCTTTGTATGCCTTTACCTTTTCATATTCCAGTTCAAAGGAATCCTCTGTGGATGCCGGAAGCTTTCCACCTATGAGTTTCATGCTTTTTCCGTTGATACAGAACCCATTTTTTGCATCCATGGCAATTTCCCGGATTCCAAAGCGGGTCTCCTCAAAATCCAGCATCTTCATGCTATGGGGCTTTTGCATGGCAAGTCCCGCAACAAGCTTTGGATTTGGGAGCGCTTCTCCCTCCTGCACCGGCTTGTATAATACTGCTTCCACCACATAAAGAATTGGTGTTTCTGTATTCCACATCACGGCATTTTCCACGCAAAGCTGCGTTCTTGCAGTCTTTTGAGTTCCTTTCGGAAGAAAGAGCTTTGTCATTCCCTTTGCTTTGATTCCCGGCTCCTCCGCAATCTGAAGCTTTCCGGTATCGATTAACTGATGCATATGAATATCAATCCATACCGGCTGGTCTTCCTCTGACTCATTGACAACTGCGATTTCAACCGTGATAAATGCATCCTCATTTTTCACATGGGACGTATGTGCAAATAAACCATTCTTTTTAAAATAAATCTCTTTTGGCTCTCTTTCTGCCATCCTTTACTCTCCTTCTTACAGCACCATAAATAAGGTTCCTGCTCCGATTAATATACATCCGATTACAGATTTGTATGTAAACTCCTCGTGCAAAAACACAAATGCCAGCACTAAGGTAATGACCACGCTCAGCTTATCAATGGGAACTACTTTGGAGGCATCCCCCATCTGAAGAGCTTTATAGTAACACAGCCAGGAGGCTCCGGTTGCCAGCCCCGACAAAATCAGAAAAATCCAGCTCTTTTTTCCGATTTCCGATAGTCCGCTCTGGGCGTGTGTTAAAAAAACCATTCCCCATGCCATGATTACCACAACCACGGTACGAATCGCAGTTGCAAGATTTGAATTTACCCCATCAATTCCGACCTTTGCCAGAATGGAGGTAAGCGCAGCAAATACTGCTGATAGAATTGCAAATAATACCCACATATTTTTTCCTCCTAAATGTAAAAAAATACCTTAATCAATGATACAATGGATTGGTATAACATACAAGGAAAATTAGAATGAAAACTCCCTTTTCGAGAATGTATTCTTGAAAAGGGAGTTTTCCAAATAAAGGCATTTCGCTTTTTTACATATAAATTCATTTTATTCTCTCATCTTATATGTAATATCGAGCCGTTTTAATTTTTAAAAAGGGCAAAAATTACATATAAAGCAACTGGTTTTCATATAACTTATATGTAATTGCAATCAAAAATACATTTCCTGAATGCTGATAATTACATATAAAACCGCGTTTTTCTTCTAGCTTATCTGTAATTGTCCCAAAAACGCATCCTGCAAAGGCTGAAATCTACATATAAATCCAATCTCTTTTCACAATTTATATGTAAATTCCACACTTTCCAAAATTTCATTATATAACATGACCAATAAACTATAACGAAACTCCTATACTAATTTGAATACTGCCGTATTTGCATAGGTCAGCGGATCGGTGTGCATAAAGAACACCTTCGAATCCATCGGTGCAAAAAGTGTCTCCATAATGTCACCATTGTAAGGGTGCAGAATATTTGCAAGAGGCGTTCCTTCCTTTACCTCCTCCCCTACCTTTACGAGAGGCTCAAAAATTCCTGACTTTGCAGTCTGCACGCTAACCATATCAGTATCCTTTATCACAATGGAAGGGTTTCCTTTTCCGCCGGACTGATATTTTACGATTCCCAGAGCAGACAAAAATTTCATTACACTTAAAACTGACTGCCCTGCGGAATTCCGGTCGATACTGGTCGTGGTGGTGGTATAAAAGCTGTAGGCCTGGGTATCCCATACCTGCCAGTTGTAGTTTAGGGTTGCCGTATCATAAGGCCGCACCTTTCTGACAACCACATAAGGCATCTCAAATTTCAGTGCCGTCTCCACCGTACTGTATCCTTCATCCATCATGCGCACATGAGGCATAAATTCTCCCGGCATATAGAAGGAAGTGAACTGAATTCCGTACCGGTAATCCATAATTTCCTTGAATACTCCATCTGCAATACGCTGAGTTGTTTCTCCCAAATCATAGCCCGGAAACATCCGGTTGATATCCGTATTATCGATGGGCCAGAAGCGCTTCTGGATATTCAGCGAATAGGGATTACAGCTTGGAACAATCAGTATTTTATGCCCCGGTGTAATTCTTCCCTCCGCTTCAAGCTGTGTAAATTTTTTGACCAAAAGTGAGCAGCAATACAACTGCTGCACCTCATTTCCCCGCATGGTCCCGACGATGCAGACGCTTTTTTCTCCCTTGCCGAATTCATAACCGGTCACCCGGAAATTGTCCCGGTAAAGACCTTTTATCTCATAAATGATTTTCTTTTTCATCCCTGGTATACCTCCTTGCGAAGAAGTCGTCCAATCAATGATCCCTCATCCACAATGGGGTATTCACGTATGGTAAAAAGAATGCCATCCACTGGAGATGTAATCTCATCCAAAACCTTACCACTTAAGGGATCGATGATCTCTCCGATGAGCTCTCCTTTTTTCAGCGTTTCCCAATGATGTACCTTTGGGATAAAAAGCCCTCCGACGCTGGCATTCAAATAGCTTACATCCTGAGGGTCTTTGGATAAAATCGGAACTCTTGGCTTTTTTGTTTTTCCTGTCCAGATTCCAAGCAGCTCCATCAGATGAAAAATTCCATCTACCAGCTGATCTGTGTATTCCTTTGTAATCCGCATTCCCACTCCCATCTCTACAACAAGACATGGGGTATTGGTGCTGTTTAGGCTGTATGCAAAGGTGGATTCCAACACAGTGCTTGCGCCATGCACCCACACAAAATCCACATTGGACTCCATGGCAAAAGGTACCAGCATATCCTCGTGCAGCTCATTGATCCGAATCTGGGGAATCTCTGTAAGATAAATGTTGCTGGCATGAATATCGATGACGAGATCTGAGCCTGACACGTCCTTTATGATTTCCGCCGCAAGATATTCGGTCATATTTCCATCGATATTTCCCGGAAAAAGCCGGTTCATATCCAGATCAAAGGCCGGAATCCCTCTGGTAATGGAATCAATTCCGAGGGGATTCATGGCCGGATAAATATCTACGATTCCGGTCAGTTTATCAAATTCCTCCTCGATTCTCCGTCCAAGCTCGAAGCACACATACTGCCCCTCCAGCTCATCTCCGTGAATTCCCGTCACAATGCTGATACGCTTTTTCCCCCTGCTCTTTCCTTCCGACTGGATGCGCCTCTTCTTAATGGTGAGCGTCTCATCCACAGGAAGCGCCACCGATGCTACTGTTTTTATCATATCTAATCCCTCTTTATCCTTTCTTACTGCTGTATTTCCGTTACCGTTACATGTATGGTCTGAACATGCAGACCTCCGCCATGCATGATTCCGCGATTAATCATGCAATCCTTTGCGTCACGTCCCACACCAATCTTAATGTGATCACAGTCTACAAAAGTGTCGTTTGTGGGATCGAGTCCATACCATTTTCCGCCGCTTAGAATTTCCACCCAGGCGTGGGATGCGCCTTCCCCGATAATGAGGCCCGTTACATAGCGGGCAGGAATTTTGCACAGATGCAAAAGTGCAATAAAAATGTGGGCATAGTCCTGACAGACTCCATGCCCCAAAGAAAACGCCTCCTCCGCCGATGTATCCACATTTGTTGTACAGGGCAGATAGGAAAAATCCCGGTGCAGCCGGTGCATGATTTCCGTTGCCTTTTCATAGTCCGAAAGCTCTTCCTTCGGCTTTATGCTTTCATAATAGGAAAGCAGCTTTTCCCCTGCCACATTCAGTCCGTGGGGATGCCTGTAAATCATATCCAGATCATCATCCCGTTCCTCCTCTGCGTCGGAAAGACCTGTAACTGCATTTCCCTCTATATGAAATGTAAAGGTGCGGTGGGGCTGTTCATTTACGCCAAAAATCTGTATGTTCTTCAGTCCGTCGCAGCCCCAGCTATAGCTTGTAGGAGGTGTCAGCCGTATCCGCACCCCCTCGATTTTCTGCCTTAAATTATCCTTTGGGTAACATTTGATGGTAAAATTACATCTGGACACCAGAACGGAGTATTCAATCTGCATCTCATACATAAAGTGGAGCTTTTTCAAATCGACAGCCTCCTTCTCTCATATTCTTGATCATTCCCACTTTGGGTTTGGATGTCGAGAACGAATTTTGCTATTCGAATTGCAGACTGTAAAGGAACGTCGGTACTTAATGAGCGATTTTTGCGAATTTAGTACCGCTACGTTCCGTCCCAAGCGAAAGCGCGTCTGCAATAGAATATGCAAATTCGTTCTAAGACATCCAATGGTAAAAGGAAAATTAAAAAATACTTTCTACCTCGCTTACAATCCGGTAGTAATCCAAGGTATCTGCTTCCACCAGTTTCCGGATTTCCTCCAGCTTGCGGGGATCGTACTCCAGTCCGCTCCTCTCCACTCTTGGAATCATGCGATGGACCTCCCGCTCCAATTCCTTCTTGTCTACGCCAAGTCTTGCATACATGTCAATCCGCTCGATACGCTTTCCTGCCTTTATAATATTGCGGACATTTTCACTGTCGATCCGATCATCCGCGATTCCATAAAAAGCAAGCAGGTTGTCATTGACCTTCTGAAGCTCAATCATCGGAGACTTGCTCTTTGAAGCCTTGTTCATCTCATAAATTGCAAGCTGAATATAGGCAAGGCACTCCGATCCGATGCTTTCCCTAAGAACGATTGCATTATCGTAGGCACGATTCAGATTACTGATAATGGAGTCCGGAATCTCCGGGTCAAAGGGATATCTTTTTACAAAATCCTCTTTTCCGTCATAGATATTTGGAATATCGATATTTTTGCAGAAATCCACATAACTGTCTGCGATTCCGTCAATTAATGTATCAAAGCTTTTTGAAAACATGCGAAGTGTTGTATATACACGCTCTGTGTACCGGCCAAGCCAATAAAGGCGGTCTGCCTGTTCTACTGAGATAATACCCATGTGTCTTTAAATCCTCCTCCCTGTGATGAGTTAACGATAAATGAATCCGGATTTCTTGAAAATCTGGTCAGGCCGCTTTTCCATACCAGCGGCTCATCTGCCATAAGCACAAAGGCCCGAAGATCGGCTTTTCTTGGGATTGGGCTTCCACCCTCCAAAATATCCAGATCCTGAAAATCGATGACCTCCTGGGCGATAAACCTTCTTGGCTCTTCCTTTAGCATCACAAGGAAGCTCGCCTTCTGCTCTTTCGTCATGGTATTTCCGAAGACCACACCATAGCCTCCTGCCTCTGCAACATCCTTAAGAACCAAATCATCAAAATGCTCGATGACATATTTATAGTCCTCCTCATAAAACGGCAGATAGGTGGGTGCATTGGAAAGGATCGGCTCCTCCCCAAGATAGTATTTGATCATCTTCGGGACGAAGTAGTAAATGCCCTTGTCATCCGCAACCCCATTGCCCGGTGCATTCAGTAACGCCACATTTCCTTTTTTAAATACATCATAGATATGCGGAATACCGATTAAGGATTCCGGGTTAAAGTTCATTGGATCAAGATACTCATCGGAAATTCTCCGGTATACGGCTCCCACACGCTCTAGCTTTCCGTCTGCAGTAATAAAATAAAGCTTATCGTCCTTTACTATCAGCTCCGATCCGTTCACCAGATGCGCACCGGTCTGCTCTGCCAGATAGCTGTGCTCAAAATATGCCGCGTTATATCTTCCCGGTGTCAGAATCACCGTGTGTCCCCCCACATTGACATGATCGAAGGTTCTTCGAAGCAGCTTTGCATAATTTCTGTTATCTTCAATCTTAAGCTCCGTAAAGGTTCCCGGAGAAGAGCGTCTGCAGAGATCTCTTGCAATCATCGGATAAGAGGCTCCCGATGGAACCCGAAGATTATCCTCTAAGATATACCAGGTCCCGTCCTTTCCCTTTACCAGATCAATTCCGGAGATGTGGGAATAAATGTCCTTTGGAGGAATTGCTCCTTCGCATTCTGCCATATAGCCGCTGGAGGCAAAAATAAAGTCCTCCGGAATAACTCCATCCTTTACGATCTGTTTCTTCGAATAAATATCCTTTAAGAACATATTCAGTGCCACCACGCGCTGCTTTAATCCCTTTTCCAGATATGCAAATTCCGCAGCCTCAATGATTCTTGGAATTGCATCGAATGGAAACAGCTGCTCTTTAAAGGTATTGTTTTTGTAGATACCAAACTTGACGCCATATCTTGCCAGAAGCTCATTTACCGTATCTGTATGCTCCAATAATTCCAAATCTCTCATAGCTTTTCTCCTTTCGTAAATGAAAGAAGGGCGCTCAGCCAGCCTGCTGAACGCCCTTGTTCTCTCTTATTTAAATATAAAGAAAGGAGTCCCTATATAGAACTCCTTCGCTCAATTTACATATATCAATAGCACATTTTTAAAGGAAATGCAAGCCCGTTGGCACTCCCAGTTCCTTTGTTCCCTCTTCCTGCGCTAAAAACTTTTCTTTTTTAAGTGTTTTGTTAATTTTATACAGTTTTGTTCTTCGCTTATTGACAATTTTCACCAAGAAACAGTAATATTCCATGCAAGAAAAAACAAAGGCGTTTCACCGGACCGGTGGGCGCCTTTTTCTATTATTTCAATCTGGAGGAACATTCATGATTAAACTGGAACATGTTTGCAAAAGCTTTGGCGATCTTGAAGTATTAAAGGATGTAAACCTTGAAGTTGCAGAAGGTGAAAAATTGGTAATCATCGGACCATCCGGCTCCGGAAAGTCAACTACGGTCCGGTGCATGAACTTTCTTGAGGTTCCCACAAGCGGAAACGTTTTTATCAACGGGGAAAAACTGACCACGAAAAATAAAACAAAAATCATAAGAAACAATTTGTCGATGGTATTTCAGCAATTTAATCTTTATCCTCACATGACTGTTCTGAAGAATTTGACCATTGCTCCTATGAAGCTTCATCACAAAAGTAAAAAGGAAGCGGAAGAGTTAGCATATCATTATCTGGATGTTGTAGGGCTTCGCGATAAGGCTTTTGTCTATCCCACCACCCTCTCCGGTGGGCAGCAACAGCGTATCGCGATTGCAAGAGCCCTGTGTGCGGAGAGCAAAATCATCTTATTCGATGAGCCAACCTCTGCACTTGATCCTGAAACCATTCAGGAGGTTTTGGATGTCATGATTAAGCTGGCGAAGGAAAACATCACCATGGTCATCGTCACACATGAAATGGGCTTTGCCAAACAGGTGGCTGACCGGATCGTCTTCATGGCCGATGGACAGATCATTGAGGAAGGAACCCCGGAGCATTTCTTTGAGCATCCGGAAAGTGAACGTGTAAAACAGTTCTTAGGAAAAATCATTCGGAAATAGGTTGGATATTAAGGCTCATAGCTTTGATATAAAAAAGTTTTAGGAGGAAAAAACTATGAAAAAGAAATTTGTTGAGAAAATGGCAGCCATTGCAATGATGGCAGCACTGTCCGTATCTATGTTATCCGGCTGCGGAAGCGACTCTTCTGCAAGCACCGGGGATACCGGCAGTACACCGGCAGAAACAGAAGGTGCGGCTGCTCCGGCAACAGAGGCTGCATCTGAAGCAGAGGCTCCTGCTCTTGGAGCCGATACACAGGCCATCGTCGACCGCGGAGTCTTAAAGGTCGGTGTTAAGAATGCCGTTATCGGATTTGGTTTTCAGGATACTCTCACCGGTGAATACAGCGGAATGGAAATTTCTATCGCAGAGAAAATTGCAGAGGAGCTTGGGGTAGACATCGAGTTTACTGCTGTTACTGCTGCAACCAGAACGGAGCTTTTGGATTCCGGTGACATCGACTGCGTTCTTGCAACCTTTACCATTACAGACGAAAGAAAAGAAAGCTGGGATTTCTCAACTCCATATTATACAGACTATGTTTCTGTTTTAGTTGAGACCTCTTCCGGCATCACCACCTTAGAGGATCTTGTGGGAACCACCGTGGGTGTATCTTCCGGTTCCACTTCTGCAAAAGCACTTACAAAAGCATTGATTGATGCAAATCTGATTGACGGAACAAGCTTCGATGCCGACAGCTTTGATCCTGCAACCTGGACAGAGGGCATTTCCTACAAGCAGTACGAGGATTATCCTGCAATTTCAACTGCATTATCCGCAGGGGAGGTTGACGCCTTCTGTGTAGATAAATCCATCCTTGCCATCTACAAGACCGAAGGCCGTGATTACATCGATGACAAATTCTCTCCACAGGATTACGGTGTTGCAACCAAGAAGGGTTCTGACTTCTCCACATATGTGGAAGACTTAATCACCGAATGGCTGGCAGACGGCACCATTCAGGGCTTCATTGACGAGAATAACTTAAATTAGTTTTAAAAACAACAGACCCGGCAGCGCGTCACAACGCTGCCCGGTATTTCATCCATAGGGAGGAGCTCTATGTCCGGTATTTTTTCAGGAAGAGCCTGGGGCAAGGTATGGACTTACCGCGGCACCTTTGCTTTAGGACTATTTAACACAGTACAAACTGCATTTTTTGGCATTCTTTTAGCCTTGCTCTTAGGAGTCATTTTCGGTCTTATGGCTACAAGTGAAAAAAAGCCATTGAAGCTGATTGCCCGGGTATATGTAGAAGTCATTCAGAATACTCCGGTACTTTTGCAATGCTGCTTTTTATACTACGCCCTTGCCTTTTCCAAGCACAGCATCGGTATCATTCCAACGGGCATCATCGCCCTTGGTGTTTACACCGGAGCCTATATGGCTGAGGTCTTCCGTGCCGGAATCGAAGCAGTTCCAAAGGGTCAGTTTGAGGCAGCCTCTTCCCAGGGATTTCGATATGCCCAGAAAATGTTCTACATTATCTGGCCGCAAAGCATCAAGATTATTCTTCCGCCCCTGGTCAATCAGGTCGTCAATCTCATCAAGAATACCTCCTGTCTTTATATCATTGGAGGAGCGGATCTGATTTCTCTGACCTACAGCTTTGTAACTGGAGAAAACACAGGGGGAGCCTACGCTCCTGCGTACATCGTAAGCGGAGTCTTATTCTTTGTCATCTGCTATCCCCTTTCCAAATTTGCAAGCACCTGGGAGGCTTATCTGAAAAAGAAGGATCAGCGTGTACAGTTTACCCAGCATAAAACCATAGAGGAAGGAGCTTCATAATATGAGCGATTTACAAGCGAGCCTTTCCATGCTCCAGAATAAAAACATCCTGATTTACGTCGGAAAAGGTATTCTTTTTACCCTAATCATCGCAGTTATTGCCGTATTTCTTGGCATATTGCTGGGCTCTGTCCTTGCGATTCTTCGGAATTACTGCAACCACGGCTGGAGCCGCATTTTCAAGTGGCTTGCCACCATATATATTGAATTGTTCCGAAACACCCCTCTTCTTCTTTGGATTTTTATATGCGTGGTTTTCTGCCCCAGTCCTTCCCTGTTCAATCAGAAAATTTTCGGACTAACCTCCGTTGAGGCAAAGCTCTTGTGGAAGGCTGCGGTTGCCCTGATTTTGTTTACATCCTCTGTCATCGCGGAAATCATCCGGGGCGGGTTAAATTCCGTTTCCCATGGTCAGTTCGAAGCAGCCCACTCCCAGGGGTTTCATATTGTGCAGACATTTACGCTAATCATTCTTCCGCAGGCCTTCCGGAATATCGTTCCGACACTCCTAAGTCAGGTAATCACCACCATTAAGGATTCCTCTTATCTGGCAAACGTTGCAGTCATTGAGCTTATGGCAAGGGTAAAACAGGTGCTTGCCTCTGCAAACCAGTACAACGGCACCGGTGCCATTCATACCTCCGATGTTTTTGTACTGTTCGGTTTCGCTGCCCTGATTTACTTTATCATCAATTTTACCCTCAGCCTTATTGTTCGAAACATGCAGGCCAGAAGGAAAAAACAGCCCCGCATCCTTGCGGAATAAAATAGGGAGGATCATACCATGGAACATACTGTTATTACCATCTCACGCCAGTTCGGAAGCATGGGACGTTCCATCGCCCACCGTTTATCCGACGAGCTTGAAATCGAATTTCTGGATCGGGATATCGTAGAGGAAACCGCAAAAAGAATGGGACTTCCGGTATCCGTCATAAGTGATGAGGAGGAAAGCACCAAAAACCATTTTTTAAGGCGTGCTTATCCTCTTGGAATCGGCGTTCCAAGCTTAAAGGACGATATCTTTGAGGTTCAAAAAAATATCATACGGGATGTTGCCTCAAAAGGCTCCTGCATCATCGTTGGCCGCTGCGCGGACTATATTCTCTCGGATTATCCGAATTTATTCAGCATTTACATCTACGCTCCCTATGATAAAAGGATTAAAAACTGTACAAACTATTTGGGGATGGATGAAAAAACCGCAAAACGAATGATTCGGGATGTGGATACCGCAAGGGAAAATTATCACCGGTTTTACATTCCCTGCTACTCAAATCCCTTCGACAACCGAAGCCTCTGCATTGACAGCAGCCACTTTGGAATAGAAGGAAGCGCATCCCTGATTGCAGAAATCATACGGAATCGAGAAAAATATGAAAAAAGATAAAAAATTACACCTGCCACCGGTTGGACTTCGGATTGTCAAATCGGCGGTAGGCGTTTTCTTATGTTACATTATAAATATGCTTCGTGGGGGTGCTGGAATTGTATTCTACTCACAGCTTGCAGTGCTCTGGTGCATGCAGGATTATGTCTGGGAATCCAAAGCAAAGGCAAAGCAGCGTGCCATCGGAACCTTTTGCGGCGCCCTCTACGGACTTGTGGCACTGGTACTCTTCCACCAGATTCCAGCCTCCATAATGACAAGGTCCTATTTTTCCGAGCTTTTTTACGCAATTGTGGTGTCCCTATTCATCGTTGTGATTCTGTACACCACTGTTGTAATCAACAAACGACAGGCATCCTATTTTTCCTGTGTGGTATTCTTAAGCATCGTAGTCAACCACGCCGCAGATATCAATCCTTATCTGTTTGTCTGGAATCGTTTTTTGGATACGATGATTGGAATTCTTCTGGGCGTTTTGGTAAACTCCTTTACCCTTCCCAGGGAATACCACAGGGATATCCTGTTTCTGTCCGGTCTTGATGACACGCTGCTCTCCGAGAACGACAATCTCACCGGTTACAGCCGCGTTGAATTAAACCGCATGATTGATGCCGGGGCCCTTTTTACCATATCCACCATGCGTACTCCCGCCTCCCTCATGGAACCCCTTCGGGATATCCACCTAAAGCTTCCGGTGATTGTCATGGATGGCGCTGCACTCTACGATATTCAGGAAAAAAAGTATATCCGGGAATATGTCATTTCCTATGAGTACTCCTGCCGGCTGATAGACTTTTTTGATGCCCACAGGATTCCTTACTTTGCCAATGTAATTGTGGATGACCTGCTGGTGATCTACTACCAGGAAACGGATGTAAAGATCTACAATGAACTGATTCAATCCCTCAGGCGGTCCCCATACCGAAACTATGTGAATCGAAGGCTTCCTGTGGGAGAATCTGTGGTATATTTTATGCTTTTGGATAAAACAGAGAAAATTCACGGATTTTATGCAGATTTAAAGAAGAGCAGTTTTTATGAAAAGCTAAAAATTCTTTGCTATGAATCCAATGACTATCCTGGCTATTCCTACATTAAAATCTATAACCATAATGCGGAAAAGAAGAACATGCTGTGCTATTTAATGTCACAGGTCCATGCAAAAAAAGTGGTCTCCTTCGGAACCATCGAAGGACAGTACACCCACCTGATTGAAAACGGTGATTCCAATCAGGTGGTAAAAATCATGAAAAAAGAGTTTGAACCAATCAGGAAGATATCTTTATGGCACGTAAAGCGGAAGGCGTAATTGCAAGGCCTTCCTTTGCCGTCTCTTTTAAGCATTCCGGAATCAGCTTTCCGATTCTTCTCATGGAATCAATGACCTCATCCGGTTCGATTGCACTTTTGATTCCGGCAAGTGCAAGCTGGGAGGAGGTAATTGCATTGACTGCTCCGGACACGTTTCTTTTAATGCAGGGCACTTCCACCAGTCCCCCTACCGGATCACAGGTCAGTCCCAGCATATTTTTAAGGGCAAGGGCTGCTGCATGGACGATGCTCTGGGAATCTCCGCCCTCCAAATAGGTTACTGCTCCCGCGGCCATCGCGCTTGCAGAACCAATCTCCGCCTGGCATCCCCCTTCCGCACCGGAAATGCTGGCGCTGTTTGCCAATACTTCTCCGATTCCGGCTGCCACAAAAAGTGCCTCCACCAGTCGTTCTTCCGGCACCTGTTTTTCTTCCTCATAGGATAAGAGTACTGCCGGAATGACGCCGCAGGAACCTGCTGTGGGAGCTGCAACAATACGTTTCATACAGGCATTGGATTCTCCCATCTTGATTGCCTTTTCCATCACGAGAAGAATAAAATTCCCCGCAAGGGACGTCCCGCTTTTTCGAAATTCTTCCATTTTTGCTCCATCTCCACCGGAGATTTTGCTGGCAGAACGAAGAAGCGGATCATAGCCCCGGTCTGCCTCCTTCATCGCATGAAGCATCTGACGCATGGTCTCAAAGGATTCCGCAAAGGAAACGTTGCGCTCCTTCATATCCTCTTCAATCACCGGCTCCCAGAATGCCTTATTCTGTGTATCTGCCATCTCAACAATCTCACTTAGCTTACGAAAGCTCATCTTTTTCATTTCCTCCATCCAAAAGACTATAATAGGTGACCTTTTCCACGCCTTCCAAGTGAGAAAGCCATTTAATGGACTCCTTCGGGATTTCCTGATCACATTCGATAACCATAACTGCATTCCCGCCGCGGCTGGCACGATAAAGCTGCATGGTGGCAATATTGATTGCTTTGTGGGAAAGCATACTCGTCACCTCTGCCACATGCCCCGGCTGATCTAAGTTATGTACGATCAGTGTGGGATAGTCCCCTGAAAAATTGGCGGAAAGCCCGTCGATCTGAGCAATATTAATCAGCGATCCTCCGATGGATTCCCCTACGATCTCCAGCTTCCTGCCGTCTTCGCCTTCTAAGATCAGCTGCACGGAATTCGGATGCACGTCCTTCAAATCCGCTTCTCCAAACCGGTATTTCATTCCGATTTCATCGGCGTAATGAAAGCTGTCCGGAATTCTTCTGTCATCCGGAAGCATTCCCAAAAGGCCTGCAACGATGGCATATTTGGTTCCATGGCCGCCTCCTGTCGCAAGGAATGAGCCATACATATTAATCGTTGCATCCACGATGGGCTCCGCCATCAGTTTTCTTGCAACATATCCGATTTTTACGGCTCCTGCCGTATGGGAGCTGGAGGGTCCTACCATAATGGGACCCACAATATCAAAAATATTCATACATGTTTTCTCCTAAATTCGCAATAAATTGCTCATTAAGTACCGACGCTTTTTAAACCTTCTGATTCAAATAGCAAAATTCATTTTCAGGAACGTTTTTATAAATAGATATTCAAGTACATGATTCCACTTCTTCTTTATTTTTATTCTGCTCCTTTTCTGGAAGCTGCACGAGTACAATCGCAACAAACATCACCGCACATCCAAGTAATTCTCTTGTTGATAACTTTTGATTTAAGATGATCCATCCTGCAAGTAAAGAAATCACCGATTCCAAACTCATGATGAGAGATGCCAGCGTAGGATTTAAGCCTTTCTGTGCAACAATCTGGAGTGTATAAGCCACGCCGGTGGATAGTGCACCTGCATACAGAATCGGAAGCCATGCAGCCAGGATATTTCCCCAGGAGGGCTGCTCAAAAAGCAGCATCCCGATTGCAGAGAGAATGCCGCACACCAAAAACTGTATAAAGGAAAGCTTGATGCCGCTTACCTTCGGTGCATAATGATCTACTGTCAAAATCTGGATAGAAAAGAAAAGAGCGCATCCCAGCTCTAAGATATCTCCCTTCTGCAGGGTCAGATCCCCTCCTGACATACACAAAAGATACAATCCGCATACCGCAATAAGAACTGCAATCCACATTTTGATACCTACCTTTTTCTTTAAAAAAATCCCAAGAATCGGTACCAGCACAATGTACATGGCCGTTAAGAATCCCGCCTTTCCCACCGTGGTATACAGGATTCCAAACTGCTGCAGGTTGCTGGCAACACAAAGGAAGAATCCACACAGGATTCCTCCTTTGATTAAAGTCTGTCTGTTTTCCTTTTCGGCAGCCTTCTGCTCCGTTGTCTTTCCTTTTTCAAAGAAAAGAATCACCGGTATCAATACTGCCGCACCGATAAAATTTCGTGTCGCAGAGAATGTAAATGGACCCACATAGTCCATTCCCACACTCTGGGCCACAAAAGCCACTCCCCATATGGTCGCTGTAAGAAGTAACAGCAGGGATTGCCTTACTTTAAAACTCATTTGTACTTACCTTCTGTTCGTAAATTCCTTCGTTCCAGAGAAAAAGGGTCAACCGAAGTTGACCCCTTTGCCATTTATGATAAATTACCACTTCTTGTATCATTATGCAAGTATTTTTTATCTTTATACCCGAATCTTGGCTACGCATTTTTTCACATGGACGCTACCTTCCACTGCGACCTTCGGCATATGCCCGTTTTCCGGATAAAGCACCACATAAGAGCCTTCCGTAAGGACATTATGCTGCATAACAGCCGGCGTCTCAAAGAAGGTAATATCCTTTTCCGGATTATATGGAACCGTCACCTTAAGACGGGAAACATCCGTTGTCTCAATTGCCTCCACACCGGAAATGATCCATTGAATATCGATCCACTTATCATGGCTTTCCATCTTACACTGGGAAATATCCTGGGTCTCATACTCCTGAATCATGTAATAGAAATCATCGTCTACCACATATTTCCCCACCTCGAGGGATGCCAGATTGAGTCCCTTTAAATAATTTGTAGCTTCCTGTACATTCATATATAGCTCCTCCTATTCGGTTTCCTTCGGATTCACATGCACCATGATGTGTTTTACCTTTGGAAACTCTTTTTCAATACTGTCATGAACCGCTTCCGCGATCTCATGGGCTTCTCTTAAAGTATAGGACGCATCTGCTTCAATTTCAATATCCACATAGATTTTATTACCGAAAATTCGTGTATGTAACAGGTCAATTCCCAACACTTCCTCATGCCTTAACACACACTCCTTCATTGCACGCTCCGTCTCCTCGTCACAGGAATGGTCCACCAGCTTATCCATGGAATCCTGAAAAATATCAAAGGCTGCTTTCGTAATAAAAACAAAAATTACAAGGCTGGCAACCGAATCCATGATTGGGTATCCCATCCGTGATGCGGCGATGCCGATTAACGCACCAACTGATGAAAACGCATCGGAACGATGATGCCATGCATCTGCCATCAGGGCACTGGAATCAATCTTTTTTGCATAAAATCTTGTATACCAGTACATGGCCTCTTTACTTACAATAGAAATAATTGCCGCTATCAGTGCTGCAATTCCCGGAACCTGCAGGCTGGCATAATTGCCCTGCAGGATGTTTTTTGCCGCGTCGATGCCGATTCCAAGTCCCGTAATAAAAAGGACCATGGCAAGAATAATTGCCGCCTCGCACTCTAGGCGCTCGTGACCGTAAGGGTGCTCCTTATCGGATTCCTTGGATGATAAATGCACTCCGATAATGACAACGATGGTGCTGAACACGTCCGACGCAGAATGGATGGCATCACTTACCATCGCAGCCGAATGGGCAAAAATTCCTGCAAACAATTTCAGCAGGGAAAGCGCCAGATTTCCGACGATGGAAACCATGGATACACGATTTGCTACCTTTTGAAACTCATTTTCTTTTTTTGTCATTTTTTGTTACCTCCACATGATAAATGTTCTCCATGACACTGGTTATGTGGAAGTTTTTTATCTGTAAAAAAGTATAAAAAAACACCCACGAAATCAGTATTAGTATCTACTGTCCCGTGGATGTAGCAATTCCACTGTCACTTCTGTGACCCGACTCCATGATATTCAATATCACGGTCTGCTCAGTTTGTACTGTAGATGAATATGCAGTGCAAAGAGTGATTATAAAATATCATACGCAGTTGTTTTTGTCAAGGTTACAAAAGCAGCGGTAAAAAACAATTATTTTGCAACTTCTTTTTTCCTGTGCTGCTTTTCCGCATATAGCTTTTCATCCGCATAGGTCAATGCCTCTTCCAGTTTCATCCCGCTGTCGGCTTTAAACACATATGCTCCGGCAGATACCGTTACGTTATATGCTTTATCGCTTCCCCTATTAAATTGCTCAAAGCTTTGATATAGCTTCTGAATGATTTTTTCTCCGTCATCCTCCTGATTATATTCCATGATGAAGGCATACTCATCCCCGCCGATTCTGCCTGTAACACCGCAATTTTCCACCATCTCTGCCAGAAAATTTCCAATCAGCTTCAAGGAAAAATCGCCCTCTTCATGTCCGTACCGGTCATTGATGATCTTTAAGTTATTCATATCCACATAAGCCACGAGTACCTGCTTTTCCTCCCTACGGCTTTGCTCCAGCATCGCCTGCGCTTCCTCATAAAAGCCTCTTCTGTTTAAAATTCCCGTCAGCATGTCGGACTTTGAAATAAGATTCAATTCTATATTATGTGCTTTTATTGTTGCAAGATTTTCCTCTAACTGCTGCTGGATTTCTTCATTTGTCTGAAGGAGCATAATCATCTTGATTGCAGAACTGAGCTGATTTATCAGAAACTCACCATTTGTAAATAAGCTCTCGTCCATGTCACACAGCAATGCTCCGTACACTACCTCATTAAAGAACAAAGGCAGAAGTACTCGTTCATACTGCTGTTTCGTGTTCAGAAAAGAATTCTCAAACAATGCACTTATGTCCTGCTTCTGATTATCGGCAGAAACAGTGCTGACCTCTCCGTCTCTTAAGACCGCTTTCAGGTAAAGCTCCCGGGGTACCTTAAATTTTTCTCCGTAAAGATGGAGCACCGGATGTGAAAACACATAAATCCCTGCATTTTTGATATTCAACCATCCAAGATTTTCCAATAAAGAACCATAGCTTTGATCCCGCCCCTTTTCAAACTGCAGCATATTCTGCACAAAGAGCTTCATATCATAGCTTTCATTTTCCTTGTTCCGCTTCATATCCGCGAACTGGCTGTTCATTGCCAAAATGAGTTTTTTATAAATTGTGGAAAATAATTTCTGAAGTTCATATCTTCCCTTATCATCCGTCTGCTTTTCTCTCAGATTCCGGTACACCCCATCCAAAATAATCAGCAGCTTATCCATATCTGCATATTCCGCTCCGCCAACATTTAAAAACTCATCGACGCAGGAAATCATGCTTAAAAATTCTTCCAGATAATCCGCTTTTCCGTCAAAGCCCTTCATCAGGATTCGTATCATTTTCTCATAGCTAAGCCTCAGCCTGTCCATCTGCTCCTGCATTTCCTCATGCAGATACCAGTAAAAAACATCCTCAAATCCGGTATTTTCTTCATCGATTTCCCTAAATCCGCTCTCTTCATCCTGCCAGCCCCTGCTAAAGGAGTCGCGTTTTACAAATCGAGTCGGAATCGTCCGGTTTTCCACCTGTTCTCCTGCCGCCATACGTGCTGCCATCCGTACTGCTTCTTCTCCCATCTTTGCAGCATCCGCACGGACGGAGGACAAGGATGGCTTTGCCCTTGCAGCCACAATGGTATCGTCATAGCCAAATACATAAATATCTCTGCCCGCCTGCAGACCTCTTCGCTTCAACTCCTCATAGAATCCCATGGCAGTATCATCGTTTACGCAGAATACCGCCTCCACTCCGGGATTTTCATCCAAAAGCTTCCGGTAAGCCGACTTACACCTCCGGGAGTAGTCACCTTCCACATACATTTGGTCTGTGATTTCGATTCCATGCTCTCTTAAGACTTCTTCAAAAGCCTGTTTTCGCTCATAACCATCTATGTTTTCCGTACTTCCTCCAAGCATTGCAAATTTTTTGCACCCTTTTCGGTTAATCAGATATTCCAATCCCTCCCGGATTCCCTGATAGTTGTCAAAGACAACATTTACATAGCCTGGCTTACGGGACGCAAGCAGAATGCATGGAATATTTTCATATTCCCGGAGCATTTCATCCATCGCTTTTTCCGAAGTAAAGCATCCGATACTTCCTGCTGCAACAATCAGCGCATCTATGTTTTCCTTTTTTGCATAAGAAAACGCCGTATTATGCTGATATTCATACATCAGTTCCAGATTTCCCATCAAATCACGATTCAGATATTTCCCCGGTAATATCACGACGTTTACATCGCAGGCCTTAGCCTCCTGCAATACCCCTTTGCAGACATATTTTGTAAACTCATCCAGAATTCCGCTGACCAGTACCCCGATTGTATATCTCCTGCCATTTCCGGCCATTCCCTTCTCCTCCTCCATGTGAATGTAAATCCGGTTCCCCCAAAAATCTTATTTTCATTATACCTTGTACTCATGCAAAATTCAAATTTTCAAATTCTTTTTTCGAGAGTTCCTTTTCGGAATTGTGTTGCTGAATAAATTCTGCTTCATGCTTGATTGGTAAATTGTACAATTTCGCCGGTTGATTTTCTTCCAGTACCTAAAATCTATGAAAAAAGCGGCATTTTAAGCGTTTTTTATGGTTGATTGTATAATTTTTCCGGATCAATTTTAGTCTGTACCTAAAAAATAGCAATTATTAGGTATACCGCAAAGTCCACTCCTTCTAATAATACAATTCGCATGAAAAATCTGCAATTTGAAGCTTTTTTTCAAGAATTTTAGGTATTTGACAGTTCTAACACCTCAAATCTTGCCAAATCCCGCAGTTCTGATTCAAATATGCAAATTCATTCTGGAACATTTTTCTGAAATAAGAAAATTTACAACAGTATACCAATTATATGTACTATAAATGCCGCAAGCCATGCAATTGCACACTGCCATAATACTACACCAACCGCCCATTTTCTTCCTAGCTCTCTCCGGATGGATGAAATTGCCGCTACACAGGGCGTGTACAGAAGACTGAATACCAGAAGACTTGCTGCGGTAAGAGAAGAAATGGTCTGCTCAATTCCTTCCCCAAAAAGGATTTCCATCGTAGATACCACACTCTCTTTTGCGATAAATCCGGAAACCAGTGAGGTTGCAATTCGCCAGTCCCCCATTCCAAGGGGAGCAAGAATCGGCACCATCAGGCTTGAGATCATTGCAAGAATGCTGTCTGCAGAATCCTCCACCAGATTCAATTTCAAATCAAAGCTCTGCAAAAACCAGATTACGATGGTTGCAAGAAGAATAATAGAGAATGCCCTTTGTAAAAAGTCCTTTGCCTTTTCCCATAACAGCTGCATAACATTTTTTGCCCCCGGCAGACGGTAATTCGGCAGCTCCATCACAAAGGGAACCGCCTCACCTTTAAACAGGGTTCCCTTATATAAAAGAGCCACCAGTATTCCCACTACGATTCCAAGGAAATACAGACCTCCCATGATAAGCCCGCCTTTTCCCGGGAAAAAAGCACTTACAAAGAACGCATAAATCGGGAGCTTTGCCGTACAGCTCATAAACGGAGTCATAAGAATCGTCATCTTACGATCCCGTTCACTGGGTAGGGTTCTTGTTGCCATAACAGCCGGAACCGTACAGCCAAATCCAATCAGCATCGGGACAATACTTCTTCCGGATAAACCGATTTTTCGAAGCAGCTTATCCATAAAAAATGCAACTCTCGCAATATACCCGCTATCCTCTAAAATAGATAAAAAGAAAAACAGCGTGACAATCACAGGCAGAAAGCTTAAGACACTTCCAACTCCTGCAAAAATTCCATCAATCACCAGTCCATGCAGAGCAGCGTTTACATGGGCAGTGGTAAGAGCCTCATCCACCAGTGCCGTCAAGGCATCGATTCCCATCTCGAGCAGTCCCTGCAGCCATGCACCGATAACATTGAAGGTCAGAATAAAAACGGTGATCATAATGATGGCAAACATAGGAATGGCTGTATATTTACCGGTAAGAATCCGGTCAATTTTCTGGCTTCTTGCATGCTCCCGGCTCTCGGCGGGCTTCTTTACGGATTTTGAGCATACTTTATGTATAAAGGAATACCGCATATCTGCGATTGCGGCGCAAGAGTCTAAGCCACGCTCACTTTCCAGCTGAAGCTTGATATGCTCTAACATTTCCTTCTCATTCTGGTCCAATTGCAGAAGCTTTTCAATCAGCAAATCTCCTTCGATTACCTTGCTTGCCGCAAAGCGAACCGGCACTTCTGCGGCAGTTGCATGATCCTGAATTAAGTGAATAACTGCATGAAGACATCTATGTACCGCTCCGTTGTGATCATTCTCATCACAAAAATCCTGTTCTCCCGGTCTCTCCTGATATTTTGCGACGTGTACCGCATGGCTGATCAGCTCATCCACACCTTCATTTTTTGCCGCCGAAATTGGAATAACCGGCACCCCAAGCATGGATTCCATACGGTTGATATCGATATATCCCCCGTTTCCCCGCACTTCATCCATCATATTAAGTGCCACGACCATGGGAATGTTCAGTTCAAGAAGCTGCATGGTAAGATAAAGATTTCGCTCAATATTGGTTGCATCCACAATATTGATGATTGCCTTCGGCTTTTCGTTCAACACAAAATTTCTCGATACGATTTCCTCATTGGTGTAGGGTGACATGGAATAAATTCCCGGAAGGTCTGTTACTAAGGTATTCTCCACACCTCTGATTTTTCCATCCTTCCGGTCTACCGTCACTCCCGGGAAATTGCCGACATGCTGGTTAGACCCGGTCAGCTGATTAAACAGTGTGGTTTTTCCGCAGTTTTGGTTTCCCACCAGGGCAAAGGTCAGTATCTCATCCTTTGGCAATGGATTTTCGTGTTCTTTACTGTGAAAACGGCCACCCTCACCAAGTCCCGGATGCTCGGACTTTTCCTTTGGAATAATAACTTTACTCTCTTCCTCTTTCCGGGGCTCTGCCAATTCGCATTCTATTTCCTTCGCATCATCCACGCGAAGTGTAAGCTCATATCCGTGAATCTGAAATTCAATCGGATCTCCCATGGGTGCAAGCTTCACAAAGGAAATCTCCACCCCGGGAATTACCCCCATATCCAAAAAGTGCTGACGCAGGGCGCCGTCACCACCAACTGCTGTAATTTTTGCTGTTTGACCTTTTGATAAATTTTCCAGAGTCATTGTTATCGCTTCCTATTCTGTTAGAATTTCGTTTCTATTTCATTTGTATTCCTATTGCGGTTCTATTATATTCCCCCTTGGAATTATTTTCAACTAACTTTTATTATTTTTATCTAACTTGTGATAACATATATATATTTTATTTTCAGAAAAGTGCTCCTTAGAATGAATTTTGCTATTCGAATCAGAACGTTTAAAAAACGTCGGTACTTAATGAGCAATTCATTGCGAATTTAGTACCGCTACGTTTTTTACGAGCGAGAGCGGGTTCTGAATCGAATATGCAAATTTATTCTAAGGAGCACTTTTTCGAAATGGAGGTTATTTTATATTCTCTCATTGCGATATTCTCTGGGAGTGCATCCCATATATTTTTTGAAATAGCTTCCGAAATGACTCGGACTGCTAAAGCCGGTAAGCTCTGCCACCTCCGCAATCTGATACTCTGATTGTTTCAGAAGGACGGTAGCCTGTCTGATCCGGTACTGAAGAAGAAACTCCTTCGGCGAAGTGCCAAGAATTCTCCGAAAGCATCTGCACAGCTCACTTCTTCCCACATAGCATTCCCTTGCAATATCATCCAGACTGATATCCTCCCCATAATGAGTCTGCATATACAAAAGCGCCCGTTTGATTCTTGCATCATCCCTCTTTTTCCCGGGATTTTCCGAAGCTTCCTTTTCCGGCATATGCTCACAAAGTATCATCCAAACCTGGGACAAAAGCACGCCGATTTCAAGGGCATAATGCTTTGGCATATTCTTATACTGTTCCACTATTTTCAATAATTTTTCTCTTATCCCGGCATTTTTTTCCTTTTGAAGTAAAAGAAATGGCACTCCATGATTCAGATATGGCTCCACCGAGGTCTGATAGGCTCTGCTTCCTCTTCCCCCAAGAAATTCCCCACGGAATATGAAGGAATACAGCTTCCCCTGAGATTTCTTTGCAGGATGAATCTGATGCAAAAGTCCTTTGTTGATAAATAGAAGATCTCCCTCTTTCATCTTCACCTCTTCCGCTTCCACCCGGCAGATGAAATCGCCTTCCAGAATCATCGTAATCTGCACTTCCTCATGCCAGTGCCAGGAGATAAAACCATTCTCAAAATCGGAAAAGTCATCAAAATACACAGCAATAGGAAAATCCTCGGTTCCATGCCCTTTGATTTCTCTTAAGGAATCATCCACTATGGTCTGCTTTGCCTGAATCTCTTTCATACACATTGCTCCTCTATGGCACGATTTTGATAGTTTATAGCACATAATCGTTTGTTTTTCGTTTCATTTGGTAATTATAATGATACTAAATGAATCATACATATGCAAGAAAGGAAATCAAAGACCATGAATCCAATTACAAATCTCTTTTCATTAACAAATAAAACAGCCCTGGTAACCGGTGCCAATACCGGACTTGGTCAGGGAATCTGTATTGCCCTTGCGGCTTCCGGAGCGAAAGTCCTCGGAGTTGCCAGAAGAAGCTGTCAGGAGACGTCATTAAAAATTGAAGAATTCGGGGGTTCTTTTGAAGAAATTCTCGTAGATTTATCAGAGCCTTCGGCAATCGATACCATTTTAAAAGAAGCCAAAAAGCATACCGAACGGATTGATATTCTGGTAAATAATGCCGGGATCATCAAACGATGTGATGCGATTGATGTAACTTATGAAGACTGGAATGCAGTCAATGAATTGAATGAACGATTTGTATTTTTCTTATCTCAGGCACTTGCAAAGCAATGGATTGCAGATGGCTGCGGCGGAAAGATCATTAACATCGCTTCCATGCTAAGCTACCAGGGCGGCATCCGGGTTCCTGCCTACACCGCCTCAAAGAGCGCCGTCATGGGGATCACAAAAGCCCTTGCCAACGAATGGGCGAAGTACAACATCAATGTAAATGCCATTGCACCGGGCTATATGGCCACCAACAATACTGCCAATCTCCGCTCCGATGCCGACCGAAGCGAGGCCATTTTAGACAGGATTCCGGCAGGCCGCTGGGGGACCCTGGAGGATATGTACGGAGCAGCCATCTTCCTCGCCTCAGATGCCTCTGCCTATGTAAACGGATTTACCCTGGCTGTAGATGGTGGCTGGCTGGCAAGATAGCTTTTACAAACTGCTTAAGCTCCCATAACTCCGGTAATCCCTGTCAGGTCTTTTATGACCTCACCTGCGATAATAAGCCCTGCAACAGATGGAACAAAGGCGGTACTTCCCGGAACCGCCTTTGTTGTTTTGGAGTTTTCCTGTTCCATCCCGCCTTCCGGATAGCGTGGCTTAAGCGGCTTTTCTTTGGAATAAACAACCTTCAGCTTTTTAATTCCACGCTTTTTTAATTCCCGCCGCATGACCTTTGCCAAAGGACACACCGTTGTGTCATAGATATCCGCCACCTCAAAGGCGGCAGGATTTACTTTATTTCCTGCCCCCATACTGCTGATGATTGGTGTCCCAGTTGCATTTGCCTGTTCAATTAATGCGATTTTCCCGGTTACCGTGTCAATAGCATCCACCACGTAATCGTACTCTGAAAAGTCAAACTGGTCTGCCGTTTCCGGCATGTAGAAGGTCCGATAGATATTTACAACCGCCTCCGGATTGATATCCAATATCCGTTCCTTTGCAAGCTCTACCTTATACCTTCCGATATTTTTTGTGGTCGCAATAATCTGGCGGTTGATATTTGAGACGGCTACGGTGTCATGGTCGATCAGATCTAAGGTTCCCACTCCGCTTCTTGCAAGGGCTTCCACCACATATCCGCCGACTCCCCCGACTCCAAATACCGCAACTCTTGCAGCCGCAAGCTTTTCCATATTTTCTTTTCCAAAAAGGAGCTCGGTCCTTGCAAACTGCTCTCTCATAATATACTCCTATTCAAACTTCTTAGAAACCTGCTCTAACAATTCCCGGATATTCAGATGCTGTGGGCACTGCTCCTCACACATGCCGCACTTTACGCACTCCGAAGGTCCTGCATGGTCTTCGCTTACCGCCCGGTCATAACCTCTTCTTGTAACCGGGGTAACCCCAAACTGCACTGAAGTATTATAGGCTTCAAACAAATCCGGTATCAAAATCTTCATCGGACAGCCTGCCACACAGTACTTACATTTTGTACATGGAATCGTTGGAAGCTTTTTCAGTTCTTCCACAACCTTTGCGATTGCCTGTCGTTCCTCATCGGATAACGGAACAAAATCCTTCATGTAAGAGGTGTTGTCACAAAGCTGTGCATAGTCAGACATTCCGCTAAGTACCATAAATACATTGTCAAGGGATGCCACATAGCGGATTGCATAGGATGCAAAGGAAGCATCCGTCCCAAGACCTCTTAAAATCTCTGCCGGTCCTTCCGCAAGATTTGCAAGAGTTCCTCCCTTAATCGGCTCCATGACAATTACCGGAACGCCGTGTTTTTTTGCCACCTCATAGCACGCACCGGACTGAACCTTCTCACTATCCCAGTCATAATAGTTAATCTGAAGCTGAACAAAATCCACCTCCGGATGATCGGTAAGAATCTGATCCAGCACCTTTGCAGAATCATGGAAAGAGAATCCCGCATGCTTTACCTTTCCCTCTGCCTTCATCTTCTGGACAAACTCAAATCCACCGATTTTCTCCAGTTCCTTCACGCGGTCCTCCTCCAGAGCATGAAGCAGGTAAAAATCAAAATATTCCACACCACAGCGTTCTAACTGCGTGCCAAAAATCTTCTCAAAATCGCTGTACTCCTTCACCAGCCACACCGGCATCTTGTCTGCAAGCAAAAATTGATTCCTGTCATAGCGGTCTACCAGACAGCGCTGTACTGCCCCCTCTGACATCTCATTATGATATGGATATGCAGTATCAAAATATACAAACCCCTGCTCGATAAAGGTATCCACCATTTTGCAGAACTGCTCATCATCAATCTGCGTCGTATCCCCATTCAATACCGGAAGTCTCATGCAGCCAAATCCCAGCTTTTTGTCCATCTTCGCATTTAACATATTCGTTTCTCCTTTTCGTATTTCTGCTCTCCATTTTATATTACTGCATATTCCGTGCAATTGTTTTTACCACTTCCTCCAAAACAATCGGTTTTGACAAATGTCCGTTCATTCCTGCATCCATGGATGCCTGAACGTCCTCGGCAAAGGCATTGGCCGTCATGGCAATGATCGGGATGGTCTTTGCCTGTGGATGATCCTCAAGTCCTCGGATTGCCCGGGTTGCCTCATATCCGTTCATCTCCGGCATCATGATATCCATAAGGATGATATCGAAGGTATCTGCCTCACTTTCACGGAAGAGATGAAGCGCTTCCTTTCCATTTGAAGCCCTTGTTACAATCATTCCCAGTTCTTCGAGTTGCACCATGGCAATTTCTGAATTAAGATCATTATCCTCAGCCAATAACACTCTGATTCCATTCATATCCACATTTGCCACTGAGGCATCCTGCTTTTGCACCTTACTCTCATCGGTAAGTTCTAACGGAATCTCCACGATAAAGGTAGAGCCTTCTCCCTTTTTGCTTAAAACGGAAATGGTTCCGTTCATCAGAGAAACATAGCGCTTGGTAATCGCCATTCCGAGGCCTGTGCCCTTATAATTGGTTCTCGCACTGGATTCCTCCTGGGAAAACTCATCAAAGATATGCTCTACAAAGTCTTCTGACATTCCCACACCGGTGTCTGTTACACAATACCGCACAAAGATATGGCGGTCATCCTCCCCCTGGTAATAGTTAGCTTCAAAGGTAATGCTGCCACCATCATCGGTAAATTTTACCGCATTACCAAGGATGTTGACCAGAATCTCGCGGATTCTCACTGCATCTGCAAGCACATAGGGGGTCTTCGGCTGTTCTCTTCTGACCTCAAAATGAATCTCCCTGTTTGCGAGAAAGCCATACATAATATCCACGACCACATCCACAACCTCAGTAATATCTACCGGAGCAGGCGTAAACTTGGTCTTTCCGCTCTCAATACGGCTGATATCCAATACATCGTTGATCAGCGTAAGCAAATGCTCTGAGCTGTCGCTGATTTTATCTAAGCATTCCTTTACCGCTGGCTTTGGTTCCTGCTTCAGCGCAATATTGGTAAAGCCTATAATGGCATTCATCGGGGTTCTGATATCATGAGACATATTGTTCAGGAAGGTTGTCTTTGCACGGTTTGCATTCTCCGCGTTATGAACCGCCTCCTCAAGCTTCTGATTGATATTCTTTTCCTTCGTTCGATCGGATAAGTCCAGAATATATTTTTTTTCCCCCTGAATATCACTACAGAATACAACAACCCGAAACCAGCGCTCCGCGCCGGTCTTCTGATGGATATAGGATCTGTCCCATTCCCGCTGTTCTCCGGGTGATAACCGTGGCATCTGGTCCAAGATATGGACAGGCTCATCCGGTGTGATCAAAGCCTCAATTTTATAGATATCGTTTTGAATCTGCTGCTGTGGAATTCCAACAAGCCGCTCTACATTTGGACTGACATATTCCACACTGAAATCCTGGGCATTTATCATAAGCAGGACATCGTCGATGTTAACCGACAGCCTGGAGAACATCTCATCCTGGGAGAGCAGCTGCGTATCCTTTCGTTTCAGCTTTATTCGGTTTTGCTGAATGACAAGCATCAGCATGACTACAGCCAGAATAATTGCGATTCCGGACACCAGTAAAAGCGTCGTGGACTGCAATGCATTCATGCTGGAATTGACCACACTGGTGGGTACAATTCCAAGAACCATCCAGTCCTGAAACCCCGCCGGCTCATAGATCAGATAATAGGATGTGCCATCTAATTCCAAAGCCAGAGAACCGGATTTTCCATCCAGAAAATCCTGCTGTAAATCGTCGATTTCTTCCTCTGAAAGGTTACTGGATTTTTCCAGGGTTGCAAAAAAATTATGGATTTTGTTCATATTTTTGCTGGCATTGTCCACCACAACACGGCCATCCGGCAAAACTGCATAGGTGCTAGAAAGGCCGTCAAAAGCGGAAATCTGCAGAGCTTCCACAAGGTCTGTATTGTTAAAGCTGATGGCAATTGCCTCATAATCAAAGCCCTGGTATATCCCTGGCTCAGTCGGTACGGCAAACACCATAATCTCCGGCCGGTCCGGAACCACAGAGTTGACCACAACAGATTGTTTATCCAAAATCAAATCAGACAGCTTCTCCCGAAGATCCAGATATCCGGTTTCCCCAGTTAATGTAAGATACTCCCCATTGCGGGAGATAAAATAAAAGTTCGTAAAATGAGTCTCCTCTCTGGCCTGATTTACAAAATCAGCTATATCTTCCTCACTGTCCGCGGTCTCAAGATAAGGGGTCCACAACCGCATACGGCTCCAGTTGACAGATACCAGATTATACAGGGTCTGATCGGCCTGATGGTAGATTTCCTTTAGATGGGCTACGCTCTCTGAATAAATTGTTTGGGAGACAAACCTAAAGTAGGAAAAACCCACAAAGCCAATTCCTATCACGATCACAATTGCCAGCGATAAAGAAATCAGTCGTTTCTTCACGGAACCCCTCCTTTCTGTTCCCATTTTACTTCCTTACTTACCTTGCAAAATGGTTACATATTCCGTAGGCTCCAGGAACTGCCTCGTTTTTGTCAGTGCCTCCTGCATGCACTCCTGACTGGAGAAATCGTTCACCAGATAATCCTCTCTCTTATTCTTCAAATCCTCCGGCATTGGGCAGTTGCAGAAGGAAGGGTGCTCCATGAAGGTATCTGCCCCCACAAGCAGCACCGTGTAAACAGCGTCATCCTCCAAAGGCTGACCGTTTACCGTAATATCTTCCAGCTGGAATTTGCCCCGCTCCGTCTCGGTGACGGTGTACTCTAAACCGCTGGTGACAGGCATCAGATTTCTATGATGAATAGGATTTGAGCCGTCCTCCTTCACATTCACCAGCCAGTCCATGATCCGGCGGACCTCCTCACCGGTGTAATCTCCGCGGTAGATTGCGTTTCTGCTGGTCAACACCCACTTAGTCTGCTGCAGGGTATAGGTGCCTTCATAAATGGAGGTACTGGCCACAGGAGTATAGCCAATGGCAATCTGGTCGTCAAAGGCCGCCCGCAGGGTGTTCATCATGGAAGATGCTGCGGCGCTGCCATGCTCACCGAAATCGTTGGAATAGGCATTCTCCTGGGTGAACAGGATTTCTTCCGAATCCGGGTCAACATAGTTGGTAATTTGGGTGTTGAAGGCCTCATAGGCGCTCTGGGCATCGTATTCGCCAGTCATCATCTTGTGCCCCACATCCTGGGAAACGGCAAATACCTCAGTTGAGGCCAGACGCATATACAGATGGTTGCTGTCAATGTACTCCTGCGCATATTGAAGTGCCGGAGAAGATGAAATATTCACTTCCTTATTGTAGGACAGCACAGAGGTGCCGGAGGCCACAGCCTTCTGCCCCTCCTCACTGAAAATTGCCATCAGGACCTCCATCACAGCCTCTTTTTTGGCTTCATTTTCTTCTACTTCCTTGGAAACTGCCAGCTGGCACATCGGATAGGTCAAAAGCCAGTTGTCCTCAGAGGTCTCTCCAAAATAAGGCAGAAGCACACTGTTTGTGCCGTCTTCCTTGGTGATGTTGTCTGCAAGAGCAGCCGTGTTGCGGATCATGGCAGTCTGTCCGTTGCGATAGGCTTCGGTAACCGGAGTAAACTGCAGCTCCTCGTCGCCGGGCTCAAAGTGCACATCCTTTAAGAACTGCTCATACTTTTCAAAGACCACAGGCCAAACCGTATCGTCCAGTCCCACCTGACTGTCTTCGCTCTCACTTTCGTAGTCCATACGCCACTTGGTTCCCTCAAGGCTCATCAGCTCCGGAATTGCACAGCCCTGCATGGTTTCCAGGCAGGAATAGTCATAATACCAGTCGGTCTGAAAGCCCTTGATTCCTAACTCCTCGAAAGCGTCGATGGCTGCCACGAACTCGGAATAATTTGTAGGCAGTGGAATGTTATACTGGTCGAACAAATCCTTGTTGGCCATGATGCAGTCCACCTCGGCACACATCGGAAGCCAGCGGATTGCACCGCTGTTTTCCCGGTTCATCTCAAGATAACTGCTGTAGAAGGTGCCTGCCACCTCCGTCTTACTTAAATCCATCAGATAGTCGGATAAGGCAGCCGCATCATTTAATGAAAAACGACGGCAGGTGATGATATCCGGCATGGATTCACCACGGGCAAGCAGGTCCTTATAATACTCCATCGTGTTATAGCTCTGAATAAACGTAAACTCAATATCCGGGAACTTCTGTTCCAGCCAAGGGGTAACCTCCTTGAACATGGATCTGTCCCACATATATATACTGATGGATATCTTATCACTGTCTGTTTTCTGACCATTGTTTTCACTCTTCCCTTTACAACCGGAAAGCAGGGTTACGGCCATAACTAACACAAGCAGCAGGCTGATCCATCTAGATTTTCTCATTTGTTTTCTCTTTTGTTTTTTCATTTGTACTCCCCTTATCGTTGATTTCTTTTCTTGTTTTTGATATCTCTTTTCCTACAGGAATTTTGCCAGACTTCTTAGCAGGCGTGAGGAATTGACCGGCTTTACCAGAAAATCATCCATTCCCACCTCTTCTGCCTGCATCCTGTTTTCCGGAAAGGCATTTGCAGTCAGTGCTATGATGGGAACATTTGCCCGCATTCGATTCGGAAGCTCCCGGATTCTCATGGTTGCCTCGTATCCATCCATCACCGGCATTTCAATATCCATCAACACAAACTGATAGAATCCCGGTTCTTTTTCTTTTACTTTTTCCACCGCGCTTTTTCCATCATCTGCTTCCTCAACCACAAGACCGCGATCCGACAGAATCTCCTTCATAATCTCACGGTTCATGTCGTTGTCATCCACAAGAAGAACTCTCCTTCCCGCTAACAGATCAATATCCGAATTGTCCTTTTCCTCATCTAAAGCAGGCTCATCATAGACGGTTTCTCCAAGCGCATAGGCTATGGTTAATTCCATATTGGTAAGTGCCTGCTTTAGCTTCTTTAGATATTCTTCTGCCCTCTGGTCATTCTTATTGCTGAGCTCTGCATATCCGACTACCGTACTTAACTCTGTTCTAAGATCCTTAAGTGACTTTTTATGAAATTCCGCCACCTTTTTCTCTGCTTCCAGTTCTGTCTCTAACATATCCATTCTTTCCAGAAGCATCTCATAGTTTACCTGTGAGCTTTGAACCTTCCCATCCGGATACTTTAGGTTAAACTCCATCGTAACACCTAACACATCCAGACATTTCTGCAGCTCCTCCAGTGTCATACTCTCCCTGGAAAGCTTTCTGTAGAGGGAGGACGGAAGCATCCCCATCTTCTTTGCAAGGTCCGATTTTGAAATTCCAAGCTCAGTACAAACGATATTTATCGTTTCTGCTGTCTTCATAAATTTGCTCCTATCTTTTTATATTGTATGTTCCATTTTTGTCATTATAACACTTTTGACACATATATACAAGAAAAAACATCCGAAACTATTTACGAAAAATCTCTGTCAACGTCTGCATCAATTCATCAATCTTTATGGGTTTCGCCAGATGTCCATTCATCCCTGTATCAAGAGCCATCCTCTTATCCTCATCAAAGGCATTCGCAGTCATGGCGATAATCGGGATGGCTGAATGATTTGGATTATCCAGCCCACGGATTCGTTTTGTTGCCTCATATCCGTCCATAACAGGCATCTGTATATCCATCAGGATCAAATCATACTCTCCTGCTTTTGAAGCAGAAACTTTATCCACTGCCTCCTGCCCATTTTCTGCAATATCTACCAAAAATCCATATGCACCAAGAAGCTCTATTGCGATTTCTCTGTTTAGCTCGTTATCCTCAACAAGCAGCAGATGCCTGCCGGCAAAATCCTTCACATTTCCGGAGCCGGGAAGAATCTCCTCACTTACCTTTACACTGTTGTGTCCAAGGGCATTTAAAAGAGAATCCCGCAAATCCGACATAAACATCGGCTTAGAACAGAATGCGGTCACTCCCGCAGCCTTTGCCTCCACCTCAATATCCGACCAGTCATAGGCGGTAAGAATAATGATAGGGGTAGCATCCCCAAGGCTTCTGATCTGTCTCGTGACCTCGATACCATTCATATCCGGCAGACGCCAGTCGATAATGTACGCATGAAATGCATCGTTTACTTCTATCGCCTGTCTGGCGCGAAGTACTGCCTCTTTTCCGGAAACCGTCCATTCCGAACGCATTCCGACACGTAAGAGCATTTTTGTAACGCTGTCGCAGGTATCAAAATCGTCGTCCACAACCAGGGCCTTAAGGCCCTCCAGCTCCTTGATTTTCTCAACAGTTCTGCGTCCGGACTGCAGGCGAAGCTCAAAGCGGATAACAAATTCCGTTCCTTTCCCCTGTTCGGTGTTGACCTCGATTGTTCCCCCCATCATATCAATGATATTCTTTGCGATGGACATTCCAAGTCCGGTTCCCTGAATTTTGCTTACCGTTGATGTACGCTCACGCTCAAAGGGATTAAAAATCCGTTCTGCAAATTCCCTGCTCATACCAATTCCGGTATCCTTGACGCGCAGCTCGTACCGCCCTTTTCCTTCCGGGGCTCCCTGCATCTGCGATACCCGGACCGACACCGTGCCTCCCGGTGCGGTAAACTTTATGGCGTTGGACAACAGATTAAGGAGTACCTGATTCAGGCGGATTTTGTCACAGTAGACATCCTCATCCACCACGTCCATCGTATCCATATACAGCTCCAGCTGCTTTGCATGAATCTGACCGCTGATAATTGTTTTCAGATCATGCAGAATATCCGAAAGATTTACTTCCGTCTCCTCAAGATGAATTTTTCCGCTTTCGATACGGCTCATATCCAGCACATCATTGATCAGTGAAAGCAGATGATTTCCCGAAGAAAGTATTTTTGCCAGATAATCCTTTACCTTTTCGCTATTTTCGATATTGGCAATTGCCAATGTGCTAAAACCAATAATCGCATTCATTGGTGTCCGGATGTCGTGGGACATATTGCTTAAAAATGTGCTCTTTGCCCTGTTTGCACTTTCTGCGGCTTTGACAGCATCCTCAAGGGCCTGATTGATATTCTTGTCCTTTGTACGGTCTGACAGTACAAGGATATATTTTTTCTCACCCTGGATATCGCTGCAGAATGCAATCACATGGAACCAGCGTATCTCACCGGTTTTCTGATGAACATACTCTCTGTCCCACTCCCCCTGCTGCCCCGGAAGGATGCCCGAAAGCTGATCTAAGACACGAACCGTAGTCTCCTCCGTAACCAGATGATCCAGCTCATGAATATTCTCACGGGCCCTCTTTTCAGAGATACCAATCAGTTTTTCTATATTAGGACTAATATAATCCACCCGAAGATTTTCGGCGTCAAGCATCAGGAAAACATCATCTACATTGACGGACAGCTTGGAGAAAAGCTCCTCACGGTATAAAATCTCCATATCCTTCTTTTTCAACTTCAACTGATTCTGCCGGATGACAAATGCAAGGGCAAGTCCTGCCAGAGCAATCATAATGGCCGCCACCAGAAGAAGTGTACTGTACTGGAGCTTGTTCATGCTGGCATTTACCACGCTTGTCGGTACAAGTCCAAGCACCATCCAGTCCTCAAACTCCGCTGACTCGTATACCAGATAATAGCTTACATCCTTTATGTGAAATACCGTTGCACCGGAAGCTCCCTGCACAAAATCCTCCCGCAGGCTTTCAATTTCCCCATCGCTCATATCGGAGTATTTTTTCAGCATCGCAAGGAAATTGTAAACCTCCTGCTGTTCATCCGATTCATTCATTACAACTACACGTCCGTCTGAATGAATCACAAAGCTACTGGACTTTCCGTCAAAAGCAGAGATTTTCAGAGCATTTACCATATCCTGGTTATTAAAGCTGACTGCGATGGCCTCATAGGAAAAGCCCTCAAAGGTTCCCCCTGCAGCAGGTGTTGCAAACACCATAATCTGAGGCTGGCCCGGCACAACGGAATTTACAGCCATATCCTTATCGTAAAGGATAAGCTCAGACAGCTCATTTTTTAAGTCCATATATCCGGTTTCACCGTCTACTGTCCGGTAATCCCCTTCACGGCAGATAAAATAAAAGTCTGTAAAACCGGTTTCCTCTTTCGCATGGGCAATAAACTCCTTAATCTGCTTTTCATCCGAAACATCCTGTAAATAGTCTGCCCACAGATGCATATGGGTCCAGTTCCTGTTGATCAGATTCTGCAAAGAGGTATTGGCCTGATGAAAAATCTCGGTCAGGTGGGAAACGCTTTCTGAGTATATCGTCTGGGATACAAAAGAATAATATCGGATACCGCACATGATAATTCCAATTATCAAAATGACTGCAACCAGGACCTTCCGAATCTTTTTTCTCATGAAATCATTCTCCTTATCTTCGAATCGTTACATACTCTGTAGGTACTTCAAGCTGATTACCACCCAAAAGAGCCTCCACAAACAAAGTATAGACATTCGTGTCACTCATGTCCATTTTTTCCCGCAGATTCTCAGGCATAGGACAATTACAGTAGATCGATTCTTCTATAAAACCGTTGTCACCAAATATCGAAACAGAGTACACCGCATTCTCCTCAAGAGGTTTCCCGTTTACGGTAATCTCGCCAAGTGTATAGGTGTCGTCCCCATTGTCTGTCAGTATATATTCCATTCCGCTTGTAACAGGAATCAGATTATCATGTCTGATGGGATTTGAACCATCCTCCTTTTCATTTACAAGCCACTCCATAAGCTCCTGAACCTCGGAGCCTGTAAGCAGACCGCTTCTTTCGATTTCACGATTTGCCACCAGCCAGTTTAGCTGCTGCCTGGTATAATCTCCTTCAAAAACAGATGCTGTAACAACGCTGGAGTAACCAATGGCGATATCACTTCCGCTCTGCTTTCGCAGCGTGTTTACAACAGCAGAAGCTGCGGGACTTCCATTTTTTCCAAAAGCATACTCATAGCCCGTCTTTTGACTGGTAATATACTCCGAAGCCTCCGCATCCTTTTCGGCAGTAAGCTGGGCATGAAAATCCTCGTATGCTCCCTTTGCATCGTATTCACCGAGTATCATGTTCTGCACCACATTTTTGGAGACAGCAAACATCTCGGTAGATGCCAGACGCATATACAGATGGTTTCTGTTTATACAGTCCTCCACCTGTGAAAAAACGTCATTAATCTCCATATCTACATTTTTATTGTAGCTGAGTACCGCTTGCCCTACTGCCACATGCTTTTGGCCTTCCTCACTAAACATGGCTTCCAGCACCTGCATAATGGCATCACATTTTTTCTCATCCTCTTCCACAGTCTGGTTTACCGCCACCTGACAGGTAGGATAGGTCAAAAGCCAGTTATCCTCAGCAGTCTCTCCGAAATACGGCAGCATTACCACATTGATACCATTATCTGTTCTAAGTACAGCACAGTCACTGGCAGTTCCCCGCATGATAGCGGATTTTTCCTCCACCAATGCGGATTTCATTGTAGCAAAACTCATTTCCGTATCTTCTGGCTCTATCATGGTATCCTTCATATACTGCTCGAACTTTTCGAATACCACGGGCCATACCGTATCATCTAGCCCAATCTGACAATCCGTAGACTCACTCTCATATTCGGCACGCCACTTCGTCCCCTCCATTGTCATCAGTTCCGGGATTGCGCAGCCCTGGAGTGCCTCCATGCAGGAATAGTCTTCACGATAATCGTTGATGTATCCTGTCAACCCCAATTCGTCAAACCTGCGGCATGCCTCGGAAAATTCCGCATAATTTGTTGGAAGCGGTATCCCATATTCCTCAAAAAGGTCGACATTTGCAATATATCCGTCAACCTCTGCGCACATGGGCAGCCATCGTATCGAACCATCCGTTTCCCGATTATTCTCAATATAAGTATCATAATAGCTGCCAACCACTTCCGTCTCGCTTAAATCCATAAGCAGATCAGACATCTGGGCAGCATCATTTAATGAAAAACGCCGGCAGGTGATGATGTCGGGAAGCGCTCCCCTCTCATTCAGATCCTTATAATAATCCATGGTATTATAGCCCACAACAAAGGTAAACTCGATGTCCGGAAATTGTGCCTTTAGCCATGGAGTAAACTCCTTACTCATGGACTTGTCCCACAGATACATGGTAATCTCTATTTTTTCTTTTTCCTTACGGGTTCCGCAGCCTGAGATTCCAAGCAGCATTGCAAGTATCAAAAGCGCGGCAAGAATTCTTTTTTTCATATATTTTTTCCTCATAATCAATAGCACCAGTTTATTTTAATGAAATATATTTTTCCGGTTCTACTATTTTGCCGCCGTCTTTGATATAAGTTACCCAGCCTTCCTTTACGTTCTTTTCCGCTTTCTCAAACGCGCAGCTTTCATCATCCAAAAATGGATTCATATATGCTGCCGTATTCAGGCAGGTTACCCGGAAGGTATCTTCGCTTCCGATTTCCTCCCCGTCCTTAAGAACTCGCTCTAATATGTATTTTCCATCATTTTCCCGCACTTCGATTGACAAGCCGCTGACCGCTGGTAAAGACCCCCGGTTAAACGGTGTAAATCCACCTTCGATACCTTCCACAGAGGTTCTGATGTACTCCTTTAACTCTTCCCCTGACATATCCCGGTGATAGGCCTGTAATGAATTCGGCATAATCATATTTCCAACCATTTTTTCGGTATAATCAGCCTCAAATACGGAGCCGGTAAAGCAGTATGCCGGTGCAATCAGCACATCGCTTCCGTAAAACTTTCGAAGTGAATTGGCCATAACGGAGTAGGATTCATTGCCACCGTTTTTGTGGAAAATATTGGAGTAGCTCTGATCTACGGACAATATCGTTTCGGTATCCGGCTCCTTTGGCTGTTTTAACTGGGCATCAAACGCCTCATAGGCTTGGGCGGCATCGTATTCTCCCTGTATCATCTTTGTAACGACATCCTTGGATACTGCAAAGAAATCATTGGAAGCAATACGGATATACATATGATTCTGCTTAATAACCGGCGTAAGATTATCCAGATGCGGAGACAACACAAGCTCCACATTCTGACTGTAGGTAATAACATCCTCTCCCTTTGCAAGATTATTCTGGCATTCCTCAGAGAGCATAACATTAAGCACCCGCATGGCCTTTTCACAGCGGTTTTTATCCTGCTCCAAGTCCTTGTTCAGTGCAACCTGAAAAGCCGGATAGGTCAGTATCCACTGCTCGCCGTCCTGCCCGAAATATGGAAGAAATACAGCGTCTACCCCACTGTTCTGAAAAGCCACCGTATTCGATCCGCCGGAACGGATAATCGCAACCTTCCCTTCGGTAAACATATCGATGACGGGAGAATAATCATACTCTACATCCTCAGGAAGAATGTTCACATCCTGAATAAACTGTTCCATGCGCTCAAATGCCCCCGGCCATACCGTATCGTCAAGGCCGACTGTCTCCAAATCGGCAGGATCCTCGTAGCTGTTGCGCCACATGCGTCCCTCCATGGATGTAATCTCCGGAATAGACAGACCCTGCAGTACTTCCATGCAGGTGTAATCATAAGCAAAATCTGCAACAAATCCACGGATACCTACTTCTTCAAAAGCCTGACAAGCTGCAACAAGGCTGTCGTAATCCGTCGGCAGCGGAATATTGTACTCCTCAAACAAAGCCCGGTTGGCAACCAGACCGTCTGCTTCACCACACATCGGCAGCCAGTTGATTGTACCGTCGGCATTGGTGAAATTGCCAATATAGGATTCATATATCGCACCTGCCTCCTCGGTGGTGGACAAATCCATCAACTGATCCTTAAGGCCGGCAGCATCATGCAGGGAAAATCTGCGGGACATGATCACGTCCGGCAATTCTCCGTGTTCATTCATGAATTTATAAAAATCCAAATCATTGTTTCCCACCACAAATTCAATATTGATATCCGGCAGCTGAGACTGGATATATGGCACAAAGCTTTCATATAGTTTAACACTCCACAGATAGACCGTAATGGTATCTGCATCCTCCTTTTTCTCCGTTGCCACGCAGCCTGACAGTAACATAATTGTCATTACCATAGTCATAATCGCTACCATCAGCCTTTTTCCGTTTGTTCTTTTCACTTTTCTTCCCTTTCCGGCAGCTTCTGTGCTGCCCTAAACATGTTTCTTTAGTCCTCTTTAATCCTCTTTCAGAATCTCTGTCAGAGCTGACATAAGTTCGTCAACCTTAATCGGTTTGGATATGTGCCAGTTCATACCGGCCCTGTATGCGTTTTTCTTATCCTCATCAAAGGCATTGGCCGTCATGGCAACAATGGTAATGTCCGCCTTTTTCGGATCAGACAACCTTCGTATGGTCTGGGTTGCCTTATATCCATCCATATTCGGCATCTGGATGTCCATCAGAATCAGATCATAATATCCGGCCTCTGCTTTTTCCATCATATCTACGCAAATGATGCCGTCGGCGGCATGCTCCACCTCAAATCCTGCATCTTCAAGAATTGTGATTGCAATTTCTGCGTTTAATTCATTATCCTCCGCAAGAAGGATTCTTTTTCCTTTAAAATAATTGACATCATACTCCTGTGCCTTTTCCATGAGCCCCTGGGTATCCATAGCCTGCGCAATCCTGTGAGGTATCGTTACGGTAATCTTTGTTCCCCTTCCAGCCTTGCTTTCCACTTCAATGGTTCCCTGCATCAGGTCAACAAGCTTCTTTACAATCGGCATTCCAAGCCCGGTGCCGTTTAGCTTACTTTCTGTACTGGACCGTTCTCTGGAAAATTCTTCAAACAAATGAGGGAGAAATTCCTCAGACATACCAATTCCCGTATCCTCGATTACCGTCTGATAGATGACGTATCCGGGTCTGTCGGACGGAAGTTCCGTCATATTCATAGTTACTTTTCCACCGGAAGGTGTGTACTTTAAAGCATTACTTAAAATATTTAAGAATATCTCTCTTAGCTTCGTCTCATCCCAGATTACATCCGGATGCTCAATCTGATTGGTTCTTGTAAACTCAATTCTCTTTTCCTTCATCTGGGAATCAAACAGAGAGTACAGCGTATCATAAAATGCATACGCATCCCAGCAGGTCTCATCGAGAGTCGTCTTTCCGCTCTCAATTCTCGCCATCTCAAGGACATTGTTGATCAGGGAAAGTAAAAAGTCATTGGAGGTCTGGATTTTCTTAATATAGGATCTTGCAAGCTCCTTATCATCCAGATGCTTTTCCAACAGCTCCGTAAATCCAATAATTGCATTCATCGGTGTCCGGATATCATGGGACATATTAAAGAGAAATGCCGATTTTGCCGCATTTGATGCATTGGCAATCTCAAGCTGTGCCTTGGTGTCCGCTTTGTCATGAGCCTCCGTTACATCCCGTCCCAGGATATTGGCTATCGGCTCACCATTCTCATCTGTTCCAAGGAAAATATTGATTTCATGCCACTCGATGCCCTTATCTGTTTTGACAGAATATTCCAGGTTACCGATGTATCCGGTCTCGTTTTTTCTGTTTCTAAGGGCTGTCAGGCTACTGAAGCTTCCGAAGGTTTCCACATAATCCTCTGTTACATAACGAATCTTCTGCCGGTATGCGGATTCATAGTCATCCGTGGACTTAAAAATCTCCACGAAATCCTTCATTCCTGTACCGACAATCAGACTGTATTTTCCGCTTTCCAGATTCAGCGTCAGGTTATAGCTGTACAGGGTTTTCGTAATATTGGAAAGAATCTGATCCTTTGCTGCAACAGCCTTCAGCTCACGTTCCTTTGCTTCCTGTTGTTCATGAATCTCGGTAACATCTCTCCCTAGAATATTCGCAACCGGCACTCCGTCCTCATTGGTTCCCATGAAGAGATTGATCTCATGCCATTCATTTGTTTCCCCCTCAGGGACACGGCAGGAAATAGTGCCTACATATCCTGTTACATTGCTTCTCTCCTTCAAGGCCGCAATGCCTATCAGATTTTCCAGCTTATCCTGATCTTCCGGAGCAATTCCACGCAAAAGCTTCGCATGAACCAGCACATAATCATCATTCTGCTGCATCGTTTCCTGGGCCATATCCATACCTGTGCCGGTAATCAGAGAATACTTCCAGGTTTCCAGATTTACAGTCAGGTTATAGCTGTACAGCATTTTGGTAACGCCGGAAAGCAGCTGGTCACGGGCCACTGCAGCTTTCTGCTGATTTTCCCGCTGTTTCTGACGTTTATGCGCTTCCGTGATATCTCTTCCAAGAATATTTGCTATAGGTTCTCCGGCTTCATCCGTACTGATGAACACATTGATTTCGTGCCATTCCTCACCATAGTCTGTAAGCGCTCCATACTCAAGATTTCCGATAAAACCATTGGCGTTTCTTCTTCCGCGAAGAGCCTCTAGGCTGGCAAGTGCTGCAAACTGTGCAACATTTTCCGGAGCCAGATAGGATATCTTCCGATTATACGCGGATTCATAATCATCCGTTGATTTGAAGATTTCCATAAACTGTGTCATGCCTGTACCGATAATCATACTGTATTTTCCGGTTCTCAGATTCAAAGTCAGATTATAGCTGTACAGCATTTTGGTAAGCTCTGAAAGAATCTGATTTTTTGCAGCGGCAGCCTTAAGCTCCTTCTCGCTCTTTTCCTGTGCGTTATGAGACTCTGTGATATCTCGTCCTAAAACATTTGCAATTCTTGTACCATCCTCCTCCGTGTCAATGAACACATTAATCTCATGCCACTCGTACTCGGAGTCCCCCGGATATAAAACCGGATACTCTAGTGTTCCTCGAAAACCGTTTTCTGAGGGGTTATTCTTTGCAGATTCAAAATCAAGAAGTCTATTAAAACGATTTACATACGCAGGATGGATAATGGTGTTTTGAAACTTCTTTAATTCCTGCTGATGATTGTGCTTTTTGTACTCCTCAACCGTTCGTTCCATTCCTGTTCCTGTAATCAGAGTATAGGTTTCCGTTTCCAGATCCACCGTCAGATTATAGCTGTACAAAATCTGGGTAATCTGGGACAGGACTCTGTCCTTCTTTTCCGGACCTTTTTTTAGTTCATTTTTTGTCTTCCAGGAAGAATAGCTGTTCTGAATAAAGAAATGCAGGGTTTCTTTTAAAAGCTCATAGGCTCCCTGCATTTCTCTCTCGGTCTTTCTGCTTACCCGAGAGAGGACATCCCGGATTTTGCTTTCCTCAATGCCTATTTTAGCAGTCCTACAAAGAATTTGTTCCTCATCCTGTTTGACAGACAATGCCTGACCGGCTAACACTTTTCCAAGCACCTGTCCGTCCGGCAGAACAATCGGAATGGAAAAATCCCAAAAACCAAACGGACACTCATAAACGCCATCCAAATCCGATTTCCAGGTTGACCTGCAGCATGCCTTACCCTCCTGGCAGGACTGAACCAACCTGCAAAACTCTGTGATGCCAAAATCCTCAGAGACCTGTCTTCCCTCCGTATCTACAAGCACCGTAGCCATTCCGCAGCTTTTCGACCAGTTATTCAGCAGTCTGTATAGCTGATCCATGTCACAAAACTCCTGTAGGCTTAAGTAGTTTTTTCCATTTGTTTCTGTTTTCAAATCTCGGTTCTGGTTCATAATATCCCCTCTGGTGTTATCTAAATAGTTCCGCTTTATATGTCTTTTTTGATATTATAGCAATTTTAGCATATATTCGCAACTATTTTGGGGCACAAAAAAAGAGTGATTGATTTCTCAACCACTCTAATCTAGCTTCTTTCAATGCATTCCCGGCAGGTTCCGTACACAATAGAGTTCTTGCACTGCATCACAAAGCCATGTTCCTTTTCCACATGCTCTAAAATTTCCTGCATGAAATGGCATTCCAAATGAATGATCCGCCCGCACTTTACACACTGCAAATGCAAATGTTCCTCACAATTATGCCCCGACTCCACAAACTGGTAGGTCGCCTGACTGCCTTTTTCCGCCACATATTTCATGACGGTTCCTTCCTTTTCCAGTTTGTCTAAGTAACGATAAATCGTTGTAAGATTTACTTCGCTGTCGCATTCCTTCAAATAGACATCGATATCGGAAACTGTAAGCGTACGGTTCTTATTTTCCTTTAAGAAATCCAGTATTTTCTTTCTGCTTGCTGTTGCATACCCAGAGTTCGCCATTCTTTATACTCCTGTCTTAGCCCCAAGGATAAACTTTTCCTAAAAAATAATTCCAAATAAATCAATCAGAATACCCCATACTACACCGAAGCCATACATGGCAGCGATGATTCCGGCATTCTGCTTTCCGTTACGATTCAGACGCAGCAATATAAGCGTGCCGATTCCCGCATTTACCAAAAGTCCGGACATCATCATACCTGCGCTAATTACACCGCTTAAGTAAAGCTGCGTAATCACAACGGAGGAAGCACAGTTTGGAATGAGTCCCACCAAGGCTGCAATCATCTGCCCTACTACCGGAGCATTAAAAAATACCCGGGATAATGCATCTTCTCCAATAACCTCAATAACAGCATTTAAAACAAATGCAATGATAAAGATATAGAAAAAGATTTTGATTGTGTGCTTTACTGCGGACAATAAGACACCATCTTCGCAGCTACAATGCTCTTCCTCGCACACAACATGAATATCCATTTCCTTTTCCTTTTTGTGAAAAATCCTTTCATAGACAAATTCTGCCAAAAATCCGGATACACATGCAATTGCGACTTTTGCAGCTAAGATTTTAACAATCGTTGCAATCGGCACTGCCTCAGATAATAAAATCGGAAGCATCTCGTCTGAGGTCGACAAAAATACTGCGATTAAAGTACCTACACCGATTACATGACCGGAATAAAAGCTTGCTGCGGCAGCTGAAAACCCACACTGCGGCATTACTCCTAAAACGGCGCCCCAGGCCGGACCAAACTTTCCTGCATTTTTTATTTTACCGGAAAGCTTACTTCCCGCGAAATGCTCTAACAATTCCATAATCAGATAAGTAAGAAATAAAAATGGCAATAACCCTATCACATCTTCTACCGTGTGCTCCAATGTATGTTCTAAAATGTGTAACATAAATTTCCTGCCCTTTCGTTTTTCAGAATAAATGTGTGCCCCAAGACGCACCCAAAAAATGCAAACAATTTGTATTTGCAAATTGTTTGCATTTTGTATTATAACCTTCTTGCAGTTATTGTCAAGCAAAAAAACGCTTCTTTTTTCCAACTTCTTTTTGTCACGGTCAGCGCCCTTTGGCATCCTATCTGCAGGGCAACATCCAAAACACAGGGCAAGACTCCTTTTTTCATGTTTTGACAGGTTAATTTTTCGCTCTACCTAATTTTCGTCAAATTTGCCTTCAAATATCCGCTTTTTGAAGCAGATTGTATGATTTCGCGGTTCTAATTTTTCTGTGTGCCTAGAAAAACGCCATTCCTTAGGTACAGGCTAAAAGTAATCTGGCAAAAACATACAATTTGCCTTAAAAACTGCCGAAAAACAGCTTTTTTTTCAAGATTTTTAGGTATAACCAAAGATTTGTATGGCGAAACATGACAAATGGGCATATTTCATTGTGTCCATTATATCGTTTAAATTCAATTGGAACTGTCCTTTGATTGCACAAACTAATTTGGCTTTTGGTATTTATTTATGAGAATAGCCATAGTATAGCGCCCATACTTACTCCTAATCTCGCTTGATAATTGCACCACTATCATCTATCCACTGTTCATACCATCCTGCATTGTCATACACATAAGGGGTATCTTCGCTTTTCAATAGGCTTTCAGGCATAGAAATCAAAAGAATACTTAAGAGCACAAGAATTGTCCCACCGCCAATAACATCCCACTTTTTAATGTAAGTCTTTACAAAATACGCAGTATATACAATGGCAAGGGGAAGCCAGCAAATAAGAGCAGTAATCATTCCAGGTCCATAAAACGGAGAGTAATTGCCATTTTCCAGCAGCATTGTTCGGGAAGATGACGCTCCCAACAAATGAATTATCACTTCTGCATACCCGAATAACATCACAGCAAAACTCATTTTTCTCTCGTACTTGTTCGTCTGCACAAGAACAAACCAAACCAACGCACCACCAAAATTGGTAATCATGTCTGTGAGTTCATTCATGGGATACCGATCTCGCAAGATAGCATCCGAAGAAAGATTGTAATAATAATGGAATCCACCTGGAATGACCCACTCTTCCCAGACATGGAATACAAGAACAATGACAGTAAAAGCCCCCAGCTTTCTGAGTATATCCCAATCCTTCCAATGAACAATCATCTGTACTGTCAAGATAATGCCCATAATCAGCATACAGTACAGCCATCCTTTTTCAACAAACCAAAACCACATAAGCAAAACCTCCTTTAAAGTAGAATTCATACGATAAGAAATGTTTTTTATCAATTTTCAGGGATAATTGGTACATACAGGAAGCTGTCGTACTTTCCTCCGGTGTATATGCGATGTCGGCCCTTGTTATGATCTTTCGGCATATCGGCAGTGTCTACCTTCGAGCCCGCAAACATCTCCGAACCTCCAATCGTATACATTTCGGGTTTATCATCTGGGAAATAAGTATATCCTTCTTTTGGAATCATAACGTTTGCCATCTTTAGCTTGAATGGTCCTGTCCACA
>JBJENM010000018.1:0-5119 GCA_051880175.1 Agathobacter sp.
TTTTGCTATTTGAAATCAGAACGTTTAAAAAGCGTCGGCACTTAATGAGCAATTCTATTGCGAATTTAGTACCGCTACGCTTTTTACAAACGAGAGTGGGTTCTGATTCAAATATGCAAATTCATTCAGACACACAATGGTAAAATGGGGAAAAATATATTATTTAATCTCAAGAATTGCTCCTCTGTTTCCGGAGGTTACCATGGAAGCATATCTCTTTAAATAACCGGTTGTAACCTTTGGTTCTCTCGGCTGCCATTTTGCTTTTCTCTCGGCAAGTACTTCCTCGGATACATCAAGCTCCAGGGTCATTTCCGGAATATTGATTTTAATAATATCTCCCTCTTCTACAAGAGCAATCGGTCCTCCCACTGCTGCTTCCGGTGATACATGACCAATGGATGCGCCTCTGGATGCACCTGAAAAACGTCCATCTGTAATGAGTGCTACTGAGCTTCCCAGTCCCATTCCTGCGATTGCAGAGGTTGGATTTAACATTTCTCTCATACCAGGGCCACCCTTTGGTCCTTCATAGCGAATGACAACGACATCTCCCGCAACAATCTTTCCACCCTTGATTGCAGCGATGGCATCCTCCTCACAATCGAATACTCTTGCCGGACCTTCATGTACAAGCATTTCCTCTACCACAGCGGAGCGCTTTACAACCGATCCGTCCGGTGCAAGATTTCCCTTTAATACTGCAAGGCCACCGGTCTTACTGTATGGGTTATCCACGGTGCGGATAACCTCCGGATTTCTGTTTACTGCGTTCTTAATTGCCTCGCCGATGGTCACACCGCTTACGGTCATACAATCGGTATTCAGAAGGCCGATATCTGCCAGTTCTTTCATAACCGCATAAACTCCGCCGGCCTCATTCAAGTCTTCCATATAGGTTGGGCCTGCCGGAGCGAGATGACAGAGATTTGGAGTCTTCTCACTGATTGGATTCGCAAAGCTGATATCAAAGTCAAATCCGATTTCATGGGCAATTGCCGGAAGATGAAGCATGGAGTTGGTAGAGCATCCAAGCGCCATATCCACGGTAAGTGCATTCATGATTGCTTCTTTTGTAATAATATCTCTTGCACGGATATTTTTTCTGAACATATCCATAACAGCCATACCTGCATGCTTTGCAAGCTTGATTCTCTCGGAATAAACAGCCGGAATGGTTCCGTTTCCGCGAAGTCCCATTCCAAGGGCCTCCGTCAGGCAGTTCATGGAATTTGCGGTGTACATACCGGAGCATGATCCACAGGTCGGGCAAACCTTATTTTCAAATTCACAGACATCCTCTTCGGTCATGGTTCCTGCTGCATAGGAGCCAACGGCTTCAAACATAGAGGAAAGGCTTCTCTTCTGTCCCTTTACATGACCTGCAAGCATTGGTCCGCCGGATACAAATACCGTCGGAAGATTCAGTCTGCAGGCTGCCATTAAAAGTCCCGGAACATTTTTGTCACAGTTCGGAACCATGACAAGTGCATCAAACTGATGTGCAATTGCCATACATTCTGTAGAATCGGCAATCAGATCTCTTGTGACAAGGGAATATTTCATTCCTACGTGTCCCATTGCAATTCCATCGCATACCGCAATGGCAGGGAATACAACAGGAACTCCTCCCGCCTCAGCGACACCAAGCTTTACGGCATCTACGATTTTATCAATATTCATATGGCCCGGAACAATTTCGTTATATGAGCTTACAATTCCGACCATTGGCTTTTTCATTTCTTCAGCAGTAAATCCCAAAGCATTAAACAAACTTCTTGCAGGTGCCTGCTGCATACCTGCTCTTGCATTATCACTTATCATGTAAACTTCTCCTTATTGTTTGTGTTTGTGAAATTTTCCCTTTTTATTTGTATGTTGAAAAAATCAAAAAGGAATCGATAATATTCCAAAATAATTCAGTATCAGCGCTGCAATTGCAACGACCACTCCCAGAGTAATCAAATGTTTTACCTTTCGAATCAGACCAAGTACAAGTAAAACTACTCCGATTACGATAACAGCCTGCATATGTTCTCTCCTTTTTTATACACGTTCTGCAATCAGGTCGCCCATCTGTGCAGTTCCTACCTGGGTAATTCCTTCGGTAGATTCTCCCTTCTGTGGCATAATATCGATGGTGCGGTAGCCTTCCTTTAATACCTGCTTTACCGAAGCCTCGATAGCATCTGCTTCCTTATCCAGATCAAAGGTATAACGAAGCATCATTGCCGCAGACAAAATCGTTGCGATTGGGTTTGCAATTCCTTTTCCTGCAATATCCGGTGCCGATCCGCCGCTTGGCTCATAGAGACCAAACTTTGTATCATTTAAGCTTGCAGAAGACAGCATTCCGATGGAACCGGTCACCATACTTGCCTCGTCGGATAAAATATCTCCAAACATGTTCTCGGTCAAAATGACATCAAACTGCTTCGGGTCCTTCACAAGCTGCATTGCACAGTTGTCAACCAGCATATGCTCATAGGTTACTTCCGGATAATCTGCTGCAACCTCTTCCACAACCTTTCTCCAAAGTCTCGAAGAATCCAAAACGTTCGCTTTATCCACGGATGTTACCTTTTTTCTGCGCTTCATCGCAATATCAAAGCCTCTTTTGGCGATTCTGCGAATCTCATTCTCATTATATGTAAGTGTGTCCGTAGCAGTCAGTACCCCATCTACTTCCTCGGTCTTTCGCTCTCCGAAATACAGTCCTCCGGTAAGCTCCCGCATGATCATCATATCAAATCCATCTCCGATAATATCTGAACGAAGCGGACATGCTGCTGCAAGCTCTTCATATAAATAAGCAGGACGCAGGTTTGCAAATAAGTTCAAAGACTTTCGAAGCTTTAAAAGTCCCGCCTCCGGACGAAGATTCGGTGGAAGCTTATACCATGGAGATGTGGAGGTATTTCCTCCGATAGATCCCATCAGTACCGCATCACTTTTTTGTGCAGTCTCGATTGCTTCGTCTGTAAGCGGTACTCCGGTTGCATCGATGGAGCAGCCTCCCATCAGAATTTCTGTATAATGAAATACATGACCGTACTTCTTTCCAACCTGATCTAATACCTTCTTTGCCTCTGCCACAATCTCCGGACCAATACCGTCACCTGAAATCACGCCTATTTGACAATTCATTCCCCTACCTCTTTTCTATAAAAATTCTTTGTATGTAAAAAAATACAATGCGCTTCCTATAATAATATAGTAACGCTCCTTTTTTTTCAATAAGAAAGAGTATTGCACTTATTTATATATTTTATAATTTCACGTTATGTTATTTTCTTTTACTATTCACAGTAGCTATAAAAACCAATAATAAAAAAGAGGGCACAGTCTTCCCGGATTTTGAAAAGACTCGCCCCCGTTTTTCTTCTTATTTTTCTTTTTTCTTGTCCTTCTTTTCCGGCTCTTCCTTCGTAGCGTCTTCCGGCTTTTCAACTGCAGAAATTGCACTCTTTGTCATTGGAATACGGCAGTTCTTGTTGTTACCAAATTCTACAATTACGGTATCATCGGTGATATCAATGATGGTTCCGTAGAATCCGCTTGTTGTAAGAACGGTATCTCCTACTGCGATCTCACTTAACATCATGTCCTTCTTCTGCTGCTCCTTCTTCTGAGGGCGAATCATCAGAAAGTACATAATTACAAAAAATACTACAAGCCATACAATCATCATGATGCTGCTGGCTCCCGCATCAGCAGTTGCATCTAATAAAACTGAAAACATCTGTTTGTCCTCCTAAAAAATACTATTGCTATTGTACACAACTTAAAGTAAGCGGGCAAGCCTTTTTTCCTGATTTTAGGTTTTTTTAACTATTTTGTTCTTCCTTAACCGGATTTATCTGCCCCATTCCATAAAGCTTTTCTTCCTTATAGGACGCAAAACGCCCCTCGTCCAACGCATTTCGGATTTCTTCCATCATATTGTTGTAGAAGTAGAGGTTGTGCATAACCATAAACCGCATCCCCAGCATTTCATTTGCTTTTAAAAGATGCCGGATATATGCCCTGCTGTATTTCTGACAGGCCGGGCATCCGCAGCCTTCCTCGATCGGTCTTGTATCCTTTTCATACTGCTTGTTAAGAAGGTTGATCTTTCCCTGGCTGGTGTATGCGTGTCCGTGGCGCCCGTTTCTGGTAGGATATACACAGTCAAAGAAATCCACACCACGCTCAACTCCCTCTAAAATATTTGCCGGAGTTCCCACACCCATCAGATAGGTTGGTTTTTCCTTTGGAAGATATGGAACCGTCTCATCCAAAATGTGGTACATCTGCTCATGGGTTTCACCGACAGCCAGTCCTCCGATTGCATATCCGTCTAAATCCATCTCGGAAATCTGCTTTGCATGCTCAATACGGATATCCGGAAAAATTGCTCCCTGATTGATACCGAACAAAAGCTGCTCCTTGTTTACCGTATCCTCCAGTCCGTTCAGACGAGCCATTTCCGTCTTGCATCTTTGCAGCCAGCGGGTAGTTCTTGCCACCGAATCTGTCACATATTTCCGATCTGCCAGAGCCGGCGGGCACTCGTCAAAGGCCATGGCAATTGTAGACCCCAGATTGGACTGGATCTGCATGCTTTCCTCCGGTCCCATAAAAATTTTTGCACCATCAATATGGGAGTGGAAATGCACACCTTCCTCTTTGATCTTGCGGAGTCCTGCCAGAGAAAAGACCTGAAAGCCGCCGGAATCGGTAAGAATCGGTCTGTCCCACACCATGAACTTATGCAGTCCTCCAAGCTCTTTGATCAGCTTGTCTCCTGTCCGAACATGCAGATGATAGGTATTGGAAAGCTCCACCTGGCATTTTAAATTCTTAAGATCCTCCGTGGAAACCGCACCCTTTATTACACCTACGGTTCCTACGTTCATAAATACCGGAGTCTGAATATCCCCATGCACCGTATGGAAAACGCCTCGTTTTGCTCTTCCTTCCTGCTTTAACAATTCATATTTTGCCATTATAAATAACTCTTTCTATATAAAATAAATATTGTTGCATTTCGGAAAGTGTTCTTAAAATGAATTTGCATATTTCATTCAGAACCCGCTTTCGCTTGTAAAAAGCGTAACGGTACTAAATTCGCAATAAA
>JBJENM010000019.1:0-21709 GCA_051880175.1 Agathobacter sp.
GTAATTATTGAGCTTGACGGGTATTTTACACTTTATTTGCTGCAAAAGTCAGGTTTTAAACGCAAAAATGGACCGTGTCAAGCGGTCCATGGGAATTTTTAGGAAAAAAGTTATATTATTGTACACCCTTTTCGGAATTATGTTGCTGAGAATGAATTTTGCTATTCAAATATGCAAATTCATTCAGAAACACTTTTCCGAAATGGGAGTTATTGTATTGCAAGATTTGAGCTTCCGCCTACAATAAATCCCACATCACTTACACTTCCCCCTGCGGGGATGGTACTGTTGTATTCCTTTCCGGAAATATGGAGAAGATTTCCGTTCGTTGTGTATTCACCATTCCATTGGTCCGTAAGCGTTAGTGTCTCGTTGAAGGATAAATCAACCGCCCAGCCATCCACATCGGTATTCCCGTTGTTTTGGATTGAAACCGCATATTGGTAAAAAGTCTTCCCATTACTTTCCCAGCTTCCGGTTACCGTGGCCGTAATTTCCAGCGTTCCATCTGCAGTTTTCTTTGGTGTTTCCTGATTCTGTGTCTGGTTTTCCTGCTGCTTGGAAGTATTCTTACTATTCTCCTGCAAGGCACTTGCTGCCATGCTTCCGTTTCCTTTTGACAGCATTTGATACACCCAGCTTCCGGATTCGCTCAAATCCTCTGCCGTCACGTTCTTTGTCTTTTGGCAGGAGCTTTTGAAAATCGAGCAGGTCTCGCTCTTGTTGCAGATGCTCCAGGCACAGTAGCTGATTCCATATTCATTCATGGTCTCCACCCACTGATTTGCAGAATCATAATCGATGGCGCCGTTTCCGCTGGCATCACAGATTCCATACTCGGTAACAAAAATTGGAAGCCCCGCCTCGGTTGCAGCTGTCATTTTGCCACGGAGGGAATCCTTGTGAGTCGCCGCATAAAAATGCAGGGCATACATGATATTATCCCCTTCTGCAAGCGGATCTTTCACTGCCTGATCTACATCCTGTGACCATGTCGGTGTTCCTACAATAATCACTGCGTCCGGGTCATGCTCACGGATAACCGGAATGATTTCTTCTGCATATGCCTTAATGGTAGACCAGCTTGTTCCGCCATTCGGCTCGTTACAGATTTCATACAATACATTGTTATTCTTCGCATACTTTTCGGACACTTCTGCAAAAAAATCTATTGCCTGGCTCTGGTATGTTTGTGGATTTCCGTCGGAGAGAATGTGCCAGTCTATGATGACATACATGTCGTTCTCGGTTGCAGCCTCCACTCCGGTATCGATTAGTTCCTTTAAGTAGGCGGGATCTCCACCGGTACAGTAGCCCGCACCTTCTGCGGTATACATCGCAAGCCTTACTACATTAACATTCCATTCATTTCGAAACTGAGAAAACAGCTCGCTGTTGACATATTCCGGGAACCAGCCGATTCCGTGGGTACTTAGCCCCCGAAGCTGTACCGGATTTCCGTTTTCGTCACATAGCTGTGCACCCACTACCTGAAGTGCGCCGCTTGTAGCAGGTGTTGCAAGTTCCCCGGTTTTCGTATTTGATTTTGTACCCGATGATGTGCCTTTTCCTTTTGACCCGTTTTGTGCTGTTTCGGAGCCTTCCGTTGCTTCAGTACCTTCTGTTGCTTGGGTGCTTCTTACTGCGCCGGATTCATCCGTCTCTTCTGCTTCCTGAGTTTCTTTTATCTCCCCGGCACTTTCCGTCCCTTCTGCCAATTGTGTCACTTCGGTGCTTTCTGTTACTTTTGCGGTTTCTTCCGCCTTTTTTGCTCCGCAGCCGGAAAACAACAGGGTCATGCATAGGAAAAGAGCCATTGCTCTTTTTTTCATCTTATTCCATGGATGTTACGGTATAGTCCTGATCTTCTACTGCCTTTTTCAGGACTTCCGGATCAATTTGTGCATTTAACTTTACAACTGCAGTGCCGTCAGTATGGCTTACGATTGCCTCCTCCACCTCTGCAATAGCCTCCAGCGCCTTTTTCACTCTTGCCTCACAATGTCCGCACATCATGCCTTCAATGTGTAATGTTTTTTCCATGTCTTTTTTCTCTCTTTCTTTCTGTTTTATTTTTTTATCATGACTTGCGTCATGTACCCTGAACAAGTTAAGTCTCAGGGCATTAGTTACCACGCAAAAGCTGGACAAACTCATTGCTGCTGCCCCAAACATCGGATTTAATTCCCATCCGAAAATAGGATACCACACTCCTGCTGCAAGAGGAATCCCTATTACATTATAAAAGAATGCCCAAAACAGGTTTTCATGAATATTTCGAAGCGTTGCCCGGCTTAAACGAATCGCTGCGGGCACATCCGTCAGCTTGCTTTTCATGAGCACAATATCCGCTGCGTCAATGGCAACATCCGTCCCTGCTCCAATGGCAATTCCTACATCTGCTCTGGTGAGTGCCGGTGCATCATTGATGCCGTCTCCCACCATGGCAACCTTTCCTCTTTGCTTCAGTTTTCGAATGGCTGCTTCTTTTCCATCCGGAAGCACTCCGGCAATGACTTCATCCACCCCTGCCTGTGCTCCGATGGCCTTTGCCGTCTTTTCGTTGTCTCCGGTCAGCATTACCACACGTATTCCCATGTTCTGAAGCTGTCGTATCGCCTGAGGGCTGTCCTCCTTTATGGTGTCTGCAACCGCAATGATTCCGAGGAATTCCTCTTCGAACGCAAAGAAAAGCGGTGTCTTTCCCTGGTTTGCAAGCTCTTTTGCTTTTTCCACTGCCTGTGGGCCAAGTGTCTGTTTTGCAGCGTCACCTTTTGCCATCTGTTCCTCAACAAATTTCTGATTCCCGCCATAGAGCTTTTTACCTTTGTATGTGGCAGAAAGTCCATTTCCGGGAAGTGCCATAAAATCGGACACCTCTTCGAGCGCAAGCTTCTCTTCCTTCGCCTTTTCCATGATTGCTTTTGCAAGGGGGTGTTCGCTTTTTGCTTCCAACGCGGCAGCAATGGAAAGAAGCGTAAGGTTTTCCTCCTTCCTTGGTGTCTGTTTCCCACCTAAAGAAGCTGCCGGAAAAATGTCCGTGATTTTCGGCTCCCCGTTCGTGATGGTTCCGGTCTTGTCAAGAACTACGATTTCCATCTTTCCGGTCTCTTCCAAAGACACTGCATTTTTGAAAAGCACACCGTTTCTTGCCCCCATGCCGTTTCCTACCATAATGGCTACCGGAGTGGCAAGTCCCAGCGCACATGGACAGCTGATTACCAGTACGGAAATTGCTCTTGCGATGGCAAATCCAAAGCTTTCCCCTGCAATCATCCATACAAAAAACGTGATTATAGCAATCGCGATAACAGCCGGAACGAATACCCCGGATACCTTGTCCGCTATTTTTGCAATAGGGGCTTTGGTGGCCGCTGCATCCGACACCATCTGAATGATCTGGGAAAGCGTGGTATCTTCTCCAACCCTTGTTGCTTTACAGCGCAAAAAACCGGATTGGTTGATGGTGCCTCCGTACACCTTATCCCCGGCAGCTTTATCTACCGGTATGCTTTCTCCTGTTAAAGCGGATTCATTTACCGCACTGTTTCCATCAAGAACCACACCATCTATCGGGACATTCTCCCCCGGTCTTACGACAAAAATGTCCCCGACCTGCACTTCGTCGATCAAAACCGTAATCTCTTCCCCATTCCGCTCTAAAACTGCAGTCTTTGGTGCAAGCTTCATCAGACTTTTCAGCGCATCTGTGGTCTTCCCCTTTGAATGTGCTTCCAACATTTTTCCCACCGTGATAAGGGTCAGTATCATGGCGGCGGATTCGAAGTAGAATTCCATCATATAGCCTTCTACCGCGGCCATATCCCCTCTAAACTGTGCCTCTGTCATGGCAAAAAGTGCATAGGTGCTGTAAAGAAATGCCGCTGATGAGCCAAGGGCTACCAGAGTATCCATATTCGGCGCCCTATGGAGTAGACTTCGAAAGCCGCTAACAAAGAAGTTCTGGTTAATGACCATAATAGCAATGGTAAGCAGCATCTGGATCAGTCCCATCATCACATGGTTTCCATCCATAATTTTCGGAAGCGGCCAGCCCCACATCATATGTCCCATGGAAAAATACATGAGTACCAGTAAAAAAACTAAGGATGCCAGCAGACGCTTCTTAAGCTTTGGGGTCTCATGATCCGCCAGCGCATCCTCTGTTTTTGCATATCTGTTTTCCTTATTCGAATCCGATTTTCCCTTTGCCGCGGCATGATATCCGGCAGCCTCCACCGCCTCAATAATTTGGGCATCCGTTGCACTTCCTTCCACGCCCATGGAGTTGGTCAGTAAGCTGACGGAGCAGGACTCTACGCCTTCCAGTTTGCTTACCGCCTTTTCCACTCTGCTGCTGCAGGCGGCACAGCTCATTCCGGTAACTGTATATTGTTTCATATCTGATTTCCTTCTTTTTATCTCTATCTCATCAATTTCTGCAGGGTATCAAGAAGCTCATCTATGGTTTCATCTTTTCCCTCTCTGATATCCTCTGCTACGCAGGTGCGGATATGCTCTGCCAGCAGCACCTTATTAAAGCTGTTTAATGCCGCATTCGCTGCTGCCACCTGTACCAGAATATCCGGGCAGTAGCAGTCCTCATCCAGCATTCGCTTGATTCCGCGGATCTGCCCCTCTATGCGGCTTAAGCGGTTCACAAGATCCTTGTATTCTTTTTCTCTGCGTTTCTTTTTCCTGTTGCATTTACAACAGGTTTGCTCTTCTATCTGCTTCATTTGCTGTTCCCTCATCCTATAATATTTCCCGTTTTTATAAAAAAACTCCCATTTAGTAATTGTGTTCCTGAGAATGAATTTTGCTATTTGAATCAAAACTTTTAAAAAGCGTCGGCACTTAACGAGCAATTTATTGCGAATTTAGTACCGCTACGCTTTTTACGAAATGAGAGTGTGTCCTGATTCAACTAAGCAAATTCATTCTCATACCATATACCCCCAAGGGGTATCTTGTCAAGTTCTTTCCATACAAAAACCCACAGCTTAATTGCTGTGGGTCTCATTTTCCAACAAATCCATTATTTTTTGTATTTCTGCGCCTTCTACCGGTGCTTCCCCGTAATTGACATGCTTCCAGTCCGAAGTAATCTCGCAGAATACATTTCCTTTTTGTCCTTTTTCAATGGAGAAATATCTTCCTTTTTCCTCCGGCTTATTCCATGCAAAATAAATACGAAGTGCAGAGGCCGCATCGATATCACGATTCGGAAGATCTACATTTGCAATCAGAAGCTCTTCCGAGATATCCAGCGCCATGACCGAAAATTCCTCCGGGAGATACGGATACATCCGCTTCTGCTGGTAGGATTCCTCAAAAAGCTCATCGATGTACGCTTCCTTCTTTTCGCAAAGCTCGTCCATGAAGGCTTTCCCTTCCTCAAAAAATTTCTTTGGAAGAAAACGCATTTCAAACTGTTTGCGCTCAAAAACGGCATACTGCTTTGCGTCCATCTTGATTGCTTTCATCCCCGGCGGTGGCGTAATCGTTCCATCCGCATTGGCAGTGGCGCCGGCCTTCTTCATGGCTTCTGCCCGCTCCCTCTCGATGGTATCCATGCGCCGGATCAGTTCTTCCTTTAACATCAGATTCTGTGTAAAAGGATTGATTACGATTCCCTTTACTGCAACCTCCGGCTTATTAGCCATCTGAAGTACCGCAAGGAATGGCATATTCAAAATTGCAGGAACCTTTGGCTCCTTTGGAATCTGTTCTTTCTGGGAATAGATTGGAAGATAAATCACACCCTCACCACTCTTTAAAAAAGCAGGAATCGGCTGCTTTTTATCGTTTAGCATTGCCGGAACAAGCACACGGCAGTTCCTCAAATGATTGAGCAGGGTATTTAACGCTTCCCCTGTTTTTTCTTTTGCATAAGTATCCACCAGTTCTTCTAACTTTTCATTTTTGACATCAATGGTCACCTGTGGATCTGTTATTTTCTTTTTTTCTGCACTCATTTCTATGCTCCTTCATTTATGCAATCTGCTTAAAATCTAGTCCTTAATCTTTCCCTCGTAAAACATCCGGATAATCTCGGTATCCCTGTAAATCCAACGCTGATTTAAAAAAGCCTGGTTTCCCTCTATAATCTCCCGGGGTGATGCCCACACCAGATGAAAGCCTTTTGCAATCTCGCTTGGTGTCATTGCAGGCTCTCCCATCTCCTCTTTTGCATCACAAAAATAAAAGAAGGAGTGGCACTCATATTTCAAATCAGGATCAAAACAATCTCTGCGGACTTCCAATACCTCTCCAATCTCACGAATCGTCTCTTCCTTTATAATAAGACCGGACTCCTCCAATACCTCCCTTGCCAATGCCTCATGGAAGTTCTCTCCCTTGTCCACTCCTCCGCCAAGGATTTTGTACTCACCTTCCCTGCTCTGTTGCATCGCAATTTTACCATCACGAACAATGATTGCACGAACTGCATGCTTTTTGAAGACTGGCATATCCTCTGTGTAATCCTTACTGTCAAACACCCTAAGCATTCTCATCTGCATGTACTCTCCCTGACATAGACTCTCTCACGTCCTTTTCCCTATTCTATCAGATATCCCATAAAAGAAAAAGCCTAAAAAATATTGTGTTTTTTTTAACGAAGTGCTAAAATCTTCCTCGTAACTGTATTGTATCCCTTAATGCTTGGGCAAACAGGCATATTCTTTTTCCGATTTGCCGTAAGGCGCTGTACCGAATCGGACGGCAGCCAAACGGAACACAATTCGAAAAAATGTGCTTAAAGGCTTATGCGGCGGGGAATAATAACAAGGAGGAATTTAATAATGAAAAACAGTACTAAAACCATCGTGGGAATCGGACTTCTCACAGCAATCATCATCGTGCTGCAGTTAGTTGCCAGCACCATTCATTTCGGAGTATTTTCCATCACTCTCGTTCTTGCACCTATCATCGTAGGCGCTGCTCTTTACGGATATAAAGCCGGAGCCTGGCTCGGATTCGTGTTCGGTGTATTTGTTCTTATTACCGATGCACAAGTGTTCTTAGCAATTAATATCCCTGGAACTATTATTACATGTATCTTAAAAGGTGTTTGTGCCGGTCTTTTAGCCGGAGCCGTTTATCTTGCACTTTCCAAGAAAAACAAACTGCTTGCGGTCATCTGCGCGGGTATCGCCGCTCCCGTTGCCAATACCGGTGTCTTCTTAATCGGATGCTGTCTCTTTTTCCTTGATACCATCAAGGGCTGGGCAGGAGATACCAATGTTGGTATATACATGCTTACAGGCTTTGTAGGAATAAACTTTATTGTTGAGCTTGCTATCAACTTAGTACTTAGTGCTGTAATCGTACAGATCATTAACATCGGAAAGAAATCACTTGCAAACTCATAATGGGAAGTCCCAAAGGAGGTCCTTATGATTTTAACAATCGACATTGGAAATACAAACATTGTACTCGGCTGTATGGATGAAGATAAAAATGAGATGATTCTCGAAGAGCGCATCTACACCGACCGGAAAAAAGCTGCGGTGGAATATGCCATTACCATGAAAACCATCTTCGATCTTCACAAGATTGATCCGGGTACGCTTTCCGGAGGAATCCTTTCCTCCTCTGTCCCGCCGGTAACCGGACTAGTAAAAAAAGCTGCAGAACAGCTTCTTGGAAAAAGTATTATCGAGGTTGGACCGGGAATTAAGACCGGTGTCGATATCAAGCTGGATGATCCTGCACAGTTAGGTCCGGACCTTTTGGTCGGTGCAGTTGCCGGACTTGCTGAGTATGGCGCTCCGCTTATCTTAATTGATATCGGGACTGCCACTACCATTTCTGTTATCAATGACCAGCACCGTTTTGTCGGTGGCATGATCATGCCGGGAATTCATGTTTCTCTGGATGGACTGTGTATGCACGCAGCCCATCTTCCACAGATTGCGATTGAAAAACCAAAGAAACTGATTGGAAGCGCAACCGTCGATTCCATGCAGAGCGGTATCCTTTACGGTCACGCCTCCTGCTTAGATGGAATGGTAGAACGAATTTGGGAGGATCTTGGATATGAGACTCCGGTTGTTGCAACCGGCGGTTTATCCACGAAGGTTATCCCGTTATGCAAGAAAAATATCATTGTGGATGATCAGCTTCTCCTTAAAGGATTGATGATTCTGTACAAAAAAAATCACAACTAAAAAAGTTCCTGCTTCTTCACAGATCTATGTTCTGTAAAGAAGCAGGAACTTCTTTTTATATGTTCTTCTTTTTGAGGGCGATTTACTCTGCAGAATCTTCCAGATTAAGCGGCGGAACATCCACCTCCGGCATAAGCTCCTTCGAAGTCACATCCAGAATTCGGTCAAACACTTCCAGTTCCTCTTTAGAAAAACGGTTTTCGATTCGATGAATGATTTCATTGACATAATTCTGACTCAGATTGAAATACTTGTAATATTTCTCGGTTACCTGCAGATGGAATTCTCTTTTGTCCGTCTCCGACTGTACCTTTTTGATATAGCCCTTTTGAATCAGGCTGTTTACCTTATAGGCTGCATTCGGGGAGGAAACATGAATAAAGTTTGCAAATTCATTTACTGATGGTCTTCCAAGGGCATGAATCACTTCCACGCAGAATACTTCTACGGTAGAGAGCGAAACTTCTCTTGCGTTTATTTGATTGAATACTTCCTGATAAAAATGCATCTTAAACTTCATATATACGTCTGAAAACTTTTGTACTAACATAACTTCCCATCACCTTAGAATTTTTCCTTACTATATCACATTATGCGCCGATTGCAAAGGAAAGTTCCGCGGTAACTGCTACCTTACCATCTACTGTTGCTACTGCTTTTCCGATTCCGAGAGGTCCCTTCATTGTGATCAGCTCACAGGAGAGCTCCACCTTATCCCCCGGAATGACCTGCTTCTTAAATCTTGCATTCTTGATTCCGCCGAAAAAAGCAATCTTTCCTTTGTTTTCTTCCTGTGTCAGAATCGCAACGGCTCCCACCTGTGCCAATGCCTCAATCAAAAGTACACCCGGCATTACATGCTGATTTGGAAAATGTCCCATAAACTGCATCTCATTTGCACTCACGCACTTAATCCCTTTTGCATACTTTCCCGGCTCGCATTCCGTAATGCGGTCAATCATTAAAAACGGATAACGATGTGGCAGGATTTCCTGAATCTGATTTGAATTTAATTCCATGCTCCTATTCCTCACATTTTATATTTTGATTACAATTTTTCTTTTATATGTTTGTGTTTCGAAAATGAATTTAGTACCACTACGCTTTTTACAAGCGAAAGTGGATTCTGCTTCATGCTTGATTGGCAAATTGTATAATTTCGCTGGTTGATTTTCTTCCAGTACCTAAAATCTATGAAAAAAGCGGCATTTTAAGCGTTTTTTATGGTCGATTGTATGTTTTCGCCGGATCAATTTTAGCCTGTACCTAAGAAATTGCAAATATTAGGTATACCGCGAAATCCACTCTTCAAAATAATACAATTCGCATGAAAAATCCGCAATTTGAAACTGTTTTTCAAGGATTTTAGGTATACGACAGTTCTGGCACCTCAAATCTTGCCAAATTCCACCATTCTGATTCAAATATGCCTCGAATCCAGCCTATGCCCCATTTTTCCAAATATCTATTTCACAATTGTGTTCCTGAGAATGAATTTTGCTATTTGAATCAGAACGTTTAAAAAACGTCGGCATGTAATGAGCAATTTATTTCTCAAATTTGCGAATTACGATTGTTGCATTGTGTCCACCGAATCCAAGGGTATTCGAAACAGCGGCACGCACCTTGGTACTCCGTCCTTCATTTGGCACAATATCCAGATCGCATTCCTCGTCCGGTACCTTGTAATTTACCGTTGCAGGCACGAAATCCTCTTTGACTGCAAGGGCCGTAAAGATTGCTTCTACCGCTCCTGCACCCCCAAGCATATGTCCTGTCATAGACTTTGTTGAGCTTACCATGAGATGATCTGCCCATGAGCCAAAGGCTTTCTTGATTGCCTTTGTTTCGCAACTGTCGTTCATATGGGTAGAAGTTCCGTGGGCATTAACATAGTCAATATCCTCCGGCTTCATATCTGCATCCTGCAGGGCAAGACTCATGCAGGCTGCGCCTCCTTCTCCTTCCGGATTTGGAGCTGTTATGTGATATGCATCGCAGTTTGCACCATATCCGCAAAGCTCTGCATAAATCTTTGCACCACGATTTAATGCATGCTCCAGTTCCTCAATCACAAGAATTCCGGCACCCTCAGCAATGACAAATCCATTTCTCTCTTTATCAAAAGGAATGGATGCTCTTGTTACATCATCTGTGGTATTTAAAGCTTTAAGGGAAGCAAATCCACCGACGCCAAGCTCTGTGACACAGCTTTCACTTCCACCACACACCATAACATCTGCATATCCGTCACGGACATGGCGGAAGGCATCTCCGATCGCGTTATTTCCACTTGCACATGCTGTTACCACGCAGGTACACATACCATGAAGTCCAAAGCGAAGTGCAATCTGTCCTGCAGACATATTGGAAATTGCCATTGGAATGAAGAACGGAGATACTCTTGCAAAGCCCTTTTCCATTCCCTTTGCATGCTCTTCCTCAATGGTGGAAAGTCCACCGATTCCACTGGATACAATGACACCACAGCGGTTCGTATCTTCGTTTTCAAAAGAGATTTTGCTATCCTCTACTGCTTCCACGGCTGCTGCAACCGCAAGCTGTGTGAAACGGTCCATTCTTTTTGCTTCCTTCTTTCCGATGGTATCATCCGGATTGAAGCCTTTTACCTCTCCTGCAAGCTTTACCGGAAAATCTGTGGTATCAAAGCCTGTGATTGGTCCGATTCCGCATACGTTTTCTCTTACATTTTTCCATGCATCCGCTACATTATTTCCAAGGGGATTGATGGTTCCCATACCTGTTATCACAACTCGTCTTTTCATCTGGCACACCTTCCTTACATGCTCATTCCGCCGTCTACGGCAAGCACCTGTCCTGTAATATAATCACTCTCTTCTGCAGCTAAAAAGCATACTGCATTTGCCACATCCACCGGATTTCCGGCTCTTTTTCTCGGAATCTGCTCTTCCCAGTATTTTTTCATATCCTCGGAAAGCTCCGCAGTCATATCGGTTAAGATAAATCCCGGTGCAACCACATTTACAGTGATTCCCTTTCCTCCGAGCTCCTTAGCAAGGGATTTTGCAAGTCCGATCATTCCTGCTTTGCTGGAAGCATAATTTGCCTGTCCGGCGTTTCCCCCGAGACCTACCACACTACTGATATTGATGATACGTCCTGCCCTCTTACGAAGCATCTGCTTTGCCGCCTCTTTGCTGCACAAAAATGCGCCCTTTAAATTTGTGGCAAGCACCGCATCAAAATCCTCCTCGCTCATGCGAAGGATTAAATTATCTCTTGTGATTCCTGCATTATTGACAAGCACATCCACGCCGCCAAAGTTCTCTTTGATATCTGCAAAAAGCGCCGCTACATCGGCTTCCTTTGCAACATCTGCACAAAGTGCTTTTGCTTCTACACCATACTCTTTGCAAAGGGAAACGGTCTCCTCTGCTGCCTGTGCTCCATGGCTGTAGCAGGTCACAATGGTATATCCCCTTTTTGCCAGTTCCACGCAGATTACCCGGCCGATTCCCCGGCTTCCTCCCGTTACAAGTGCTACTCTATTTGACATAAGCTTCCCCCTTTAAGTTTTCCAGAACCTTCTTGTAGTCCGCCACGGAGTCAATGCTCATCACCGCAATCTGAGGTGCTGTTTTCTTTACAAATTTGCTGATGGCACTTCCCGGTCCGATCTCAACAATGGTATCCACGCCCTGACTCTCCATATATCGAATGGAATCCTCCAGATAAACGCTGCTCTGCACCTGTGTTTCCAAAAGACCTGCAAAGGATTCTCCCTCCTGCATCGGTTTTCCTGTTGCGTTGAAAATGACCTGAGCTGTCGGTGCTTTAAAATCCACGGTCTGAAAGCGCTCTCTTAACTGATCTCCGGCCGGTTTCATAAGCGGGGTATGGAATGGTCCGCTTACAGCCAAGGGTACGATTTTTCTTGCGCCTGCTTCCTTTAGCAATGCCACTGCTTCATCTACCGCGCTGGCATCACCGGATATTACGATCTGTCCGGGACAGTTGTAATTTGCGATGTATACCTTCGATGTATCCCCGGATGCCTTTTGGCAGCATTCTTCGATGACTTCCCGATCCATCATAAGCACGGCTGCCATCTTAACTTCTCTTCCTGTTACGGCTTCCTCCATTGCTTTTCCACGAAAAGCCACCAGATTCAGTACTTCTTTTTCATCCAGTACCTCTGCAGCATACAGTGCTGAGTACTCTCCAAGACTGAGTCCACACACATACTCCGGCTGAATTCCTTCCTCTTTTAACAGCTTTGTGATTCCAACCGCAAAGCTTACCATACAAGGCTGGGTGTATCTTGTCTGGCTTAATTTTTCCATTGGACCGTTAAAACAGCAGTCTTTTACGTCAAAATCCGTTACATCCTTTACGCATTCAGAAGCCATGTCCACAGTCTGGCTGAATACCCGGTAGGCTTCATAAAAATCCTGTCCCATTCCAACCTTCTGGCTTCCCTGTCCTGCATAGATAAATCCTAATTTCATATGCTTCTCCTTCCCATATCTGCAAGGCATGTCTTTGCATCCTCATAAAGCTCTGACAAAATATCAGCAACCGGGCGGATTTCTTTGAGCTGTCCGCATACCTGGCCAGCCATAACAGATCCGGTGTCCACGTCTCCGTCAAAAACTGCCCGGCGGAGTCCACCAAGAGTAATTTTTTCCAGTTCCATCTTATCTGCGCCTTCTTTTTCCAGCTTTAAATACTGTCTTGCCATACGGTTTTTCAAGATACGCACCGGTGCGCCCTGGGAACGTCCGGTAACGGTTGTGGCATTATCCTTTGCTGCGATAAGGGCATTCTTATAATTGATATGAATCGGGCACTCCTCGCTTACCAGAAGGCAGGTTCCAATCTGCACTCCGCAGGCACCCAGGGCATAGGCTGCCGCCATCTGTCTTCCGTCTGCAATACCGCCTGCTGCGATAACCGGGACAGAAAGCGCATCCACCATCTGAGGAACTAAAGTCATAGTGGTCATGTCACCCACATGTCCGCCGCTTTCTCCTCCTTCTGCAATGACTGCATCTGCACCCATTTCTACCATTTTTTTGCCGAGAAGCACACTTGCCACAACAGGAATTACTATACTTCCATTCTCTTTCCATTTAGACATATACTTTGCAGGGTTTCCTGCTCCTGTGGTAATGACCGCGATTTTTTCCTCATATAAAAGCTCTGCAATGGCATCCACATCCGGATTCATCAGCATGAGATTTACACCAAAGGGCTTGTCTGTAAGTGCGCGGCACTTATCAATCTCTGCCTTGATCTGTTCATGATTCATTCCGCCGGATGCGATGAGTCCCAGTGCTCCGGCATTGGAAACTGCTGCTGCAAACTCTCCTGTTGCGATATTTGCCATTCCACCCTGAATAATTGGATATTTGATGTGTAAAAGTTCCTGTAAATTCATACTTGCCTCCTATAAATCGATGATTACCGCGCCCCAGGTCTTGCCGGCTCCAAAGCCTGCAAGAAGCACCTTCTGTCCCGGTTTGCAGAACCCTTTTTCCATTGCGTCACTTAAAGCTATGGCCACGCTTGCCGCCGAGGTGTTGGCGTACTCGTCCAGATTCAGGAAAAACTTTTCCTTCGGCTGCTTTAGATGCTTAGCCACCGCATCCACAATCCTAGCATTTGCCTGATGGCAGATAAACGCATCGATATCCTCCATGGCAATCCCGGCTTTTTCCACGGTTCGTTCTATGAGCTTTGGCACCGTGCTTACTGCAAATTTGTAGGTTGCCTGTCCTTCCATATGAACCCGTCCCGGATGCTTCGCATCGTTTGGGCAGTTGATGACATCCGGGTCCCCATGACAACCGAATGTACTGGTATAGCTTCGATTTTCGTCCAGCTCAATGAGCGCTGCTCCGGCTCCGTCTCCAAATAAAATGCAGGAGCCACGGTCCGTCATGTTCAGTCTTCTTGAAATGCATTCACTTCCGATTAAAAGTCCATATCTTTTTTCACTCTGCAGCAAAAGTCCCCGTATGGTTTCCAGTCCGAATACAAATCCGGAGCATGCGGCATTTAAGTCAAAGCAGATGATATCATCCGAAAGCTCTAATTCCTTTTGTACCATACAGGCTGCGGACGGCACCAGATAGTCCCCGGAAAACGTTGCAACCACAACGGCTCCTATTTCATTTTGGTCAATCTTGGTTTTTGCCAGTGCCCTTTTTGCAGCTTCCACTGCCATAGTCACATTATTATCTTCTTCCTTACAGAAATGACGCCTTTTCATTCCTGTCCGAGCGGAAATCCACTCATCTGTTGTATCCACGATTTTGCTCAGATCATCGTTGGTTATGATCCGTTCCGGGGCAAAGTGCCCGGTCGCAACAATGTGTATTCCCTTCATTTATCTATTTCCTCCAAGTGTCAAAAACTGCTCGTCCATATAACGGAATTTCTTATATCTGGCACGTTCCAGTTCCCCTCCACTTTTATTCTCCATTGCAGAAAGCTCCCGCATCAGCATGCGGTCTAAGTTCTTGTACAGCTGCTTTGGGTTCTTGTGGGCTCCGCCTTTTGGCTCTTCGATGATGCCATCAATGACCCCCAGCTTTTTTAGATCCTGCGCGGTAAGCTTCATCACTTCACTTGCCTCTTCTTTTTTGGATGCGTCATTCCACAAAATTGTGGAAAAGCCTTCCGGAGACAGGATCGAGTAAATGGCATTTTCCAGCATAAATACGCGATTAGCCACTCCGATTGCAAGTGCTCCTCCGCTGCTTCCCTCTCCGGTCACAATGGAGATGATCGGAACAGCAAGACTGCTCATTCTTGCAAGGTTATTTGCGATGGCCTGACTCTGCCCATACTGCTCTGCCTCGATTCCCGGATACGCTCCCGGTGTATCAATAAAGGTAATGATCGGGCGACCAAACCGCTCTGCCTGTTCCATCATCCGAAGGGCCTTACGGTAGCCTTCCGGCCCCGGCATTCCAAAATTGCAGGCAATGTTTTCTTTTAAGTCATTTCCTTTTCTGTGTCCTAACACAGTAACCGGTGTTCCATGGAAAAGAGCGATTCCGCCATAAATACTTCCATCCTCTTTTCCAAGCATGTCACCTTTTTGTTCGAAAAAGTCTGTAAAAAGATTCTCTATGTAATCCTGTATTTTCGGTCGTCTGACATCTCTGGCCAGATTGACCTTATCCATTGCGGAAAGCGGAATGTTGTTCATCAGCTTTTCGCTTACTATTTCATCGATTTCCAAAAACATATCTCTATCCTTTAACTGTCGGAATGTTATGAAGCATCAAAATCTGACTTAAGGTTTCCCTCATCTTATCTCTGCTTACCACCTGATCTACAAATCCATGCTCTTCCAGATACTCTGCTCTTTGGAAGCCCTCCGGAAGCTTTTGTCCGATGGTCTGCTCAATGACTCTCGGTCCTGCGAAGCCAATCAATGCTTTGGGCTCTGCCAGATTGATGTCTCCAAGTCCCGCAAAGCTTGCGCTGACCCCGCCTGTCGTCGGATGTGTAAAATACACAATATATAAACCACCTTTTTTCCGGTATCGCTCCAGAGCAGCAGAGGTTTTTGCCATCTGCATCAGGGAAACAATACCTTCCTGCATTCTTGCCCCTCCGCTGGCGCAAAAAATAATAAGCGGAAGCTTATGACGATAGGCATGCTCGATGGCGCGGGTAACGGTTTCTCCTACCTCAACACCCATACTGCCCATCAAAAACTTGCTGTTCATGACCACCACAACCGTTTTTCTTCCATCAATGGTTCCAACTCCCCCAAGAACAGCTTCTCTTGTGTGCAGCCGCTCTCTTAAGTCTGCCTTTTTCTTTAAATATCCGGCAAAATGAAGCGGATCAATTTCCGGGAATTCAAAATTGAATACCTTGAAGGACCCTTCATCCATCAATGCGGAAATACGTCTTTCTGGCGGCATTGGGTAGTGATGTCCGCAATTCGGGCATACATATAAAGATGCTTTGATTTTTTCCTTTGCAAATTCCTGATTGCAGGAAGGGCAGCTTATAAAAAGCTCATCCACAGATACCGAATTGACCTTCTGTGCTTTCGCTTCTACCTGACTCGTGCTTCTGCGAAGCTCTCCAAGTCTGTTTAGTTTTCCTTTACGTCTTTCAAAAATATTACTCATCGGCCTCTCCAAAAGCATCCCATGACAGAATTTCTTCCATATGCTCTTCGATAAAATCCACGTTAAATTTTCCCTTGATAAAATCCGGATGGTAAAGAACTAAATAGTCAAAGTCACTGGTGGTTGTAATACCCTCTGTGGAAAGCTCGATCAGCGCCCGGCGCATTTTTCGAATCATTTCCAGTCTGGTAGGGGCATGCACAATAATCTTTGCCATCATGGAATCATAAAAAGGACTTGTCTCATATCCGTTATAGAGCAACGTATCCACACGAACTCCCGGACCTCCCGGAAGATTTAAGAAGGTAATCTTTCCGGAGTTTGGCAGAAATCCCTTGGCAGGGTCCTCTGCATTGATTCTGCATTCCATTGCATGTCCATTCAGATGAACATCCTCCTGGGTAAAGCCAAGTGGCTGGTGGAATGCAATACGAATCTGTTCTTTGATCAGATCGATTCCGGTTACCATCTCGGTAACACCGTGCTCCACCTGAATTCTTGTATTCATTTCTATAAAGTAGAAATTCTCGTTTTCGTCCAAAACAAACTCAACGGTCCCTGCGTTTGTGTATCCGGATGCCTTTGCCGCATTTACTGCAGCCTCTCCCATCTTCTTACGCAGTTCCTCTGACAAAAGCATGCAAGGGCTCTCCTCGATGAGCTTTTGATTCTTTCTTTGGATGGAACAGTCACGTTCCCCAAGATGAACCACATTGCCAAACTCATCTGCCAATATCTGAAACTCGATATGTCTTGGATGAAGAATCAGTTTTTCGATATACATCTCATCATTTCCGAAGCAGGCTCTTGCTTCCGCCTTTGCCTCTTCATAGGCGCTCTCAAGCTGCTCTTTTGACGCAGCCCTTCTCATGCCTCTTCCACCGCCTCCGGCAGATGCCTTAAGAAGAACCGGGTATCCGATCTGCTCTGCAATCTCTTCCACCTGGGCGTAGTCCTTTACTGCTCCGATGGAGCCCGGAACTACCGGAACATTTCCGTTTCGCATCATAGACTTTGCCATGGCCTTATTTCCCATAGCGTCGATAACGTCTGCCTTCGGACCAATAAATGTGATATTGCATTCTTCGCACAGCCTTGCAAAATCACTATTTTCCGACAGGAAACCAAAGCCCGGATGAATCGCATCACAATTGGTCTCTACTGCTGCGGTGAGTATGCTTTTCATATTTAAATAGCTATCTGCCGCTCTTGCAGGTCCGATACAAACCGCCTGCGTTGCAAGCTTCACATGAAGGGACTCTTTGTCCGCAGTAGAATATACCGCAACCGTTTCAATATTCATTTCTATGCAGGCGCGAATAATTCGCACGGCGATTTCGCCCCTGTTTGCAATTAAAATTCTTCGAAACACTTTTTACTCCTGAATTATGAAAAGTGGTGTATCATACTCCACCATATCTTCGTTCTTCACCAAAACCTCTTTGATCACGCCTGACTTATGAGCCACAACCTCATTCATCATTTTCATCGCTTCAATGAGGCACACCACATCGCCCTTGTTCACACGGCTTCCTACTGATACATATGCCGGCTTATCCGGTGAAGCTGCTGCATAAAATACTCCAACCAAAGGAGCCTTGATGTAATCATCCTCTGACACGGAAGCGGTGGCAGAAGGGATACCTTCTGTTTCCTCTTTGTACTCTGCACTCATCTGCGGTGCTGCCACAGCCTGCGGCATTTCCGGTGTCCCCGGCACAGTTGCCGGGGCATAGGATGAAATTACCTTTTTTGCCATATCTGCTTTCTTAAGCTTTAGGCTTACGTTGTTCATCGTAAGTTCCAGATAGGAGCTTTTCGACTCATCAAATTTATCCATGAGCTCGTAAATCTGATTCATTTCCATAAGGATAATTCCTCTCTAGCTAATTACTGATTCTGCTCTAAACACTTGATAATATCTTCAACAGTCTTAATATCAGCCATCTGCTCATCACTGATGGTGATTCCAAGCTTCTCCTCAAGGGCAAGATTCAGCTCCATTGCATCAAGGGAATCTGCTCCAAGATCATCAAATAAATTTGCCTCTAAAGTTACCTGATCTGCCTCACAGTTAAGTGTGTCTACAATAATTGCCTTTACTTCTTCAAACATGTTCTTATCCTCTCTCTCACATTTATCTAATTTATTTTAGTTAAAATTTTTTAACTAAGTACACATTCTACACAGGAAATTTATTTTGTCAACAATTTTATATAAAATTTTTTAACTATTTTTCTTGGTTTCTTTTTTTACATGTAAAAAGCGCCGGCTGAAATTGCCGGCGCGCGGTTAGATCCATCCACCTGAAATCCTACTTATGAAAGCACCAACGCTTTGTTTTTTAATAACGAATTAATCATCGAACTATATTTCTGTATTCCAAAATCTTCTACAATACTAGTAATTCTTGCGCCGGCATCTTTTGACGAAGCTCCGCATAGAAACACCCTTTCATCTGCTGTTCCATAATCCAAGACAATAAATCGATCATGTAGTACTCCTCCAGTTTGGTACATTGAAATACAAATTCCCGGATATTCTTTGCAAAAGTCAGTATATTCTACATTATGTAATTTCTTTGAGCCAATATTGTCACTAAAGAGCTTAATGTCAACTCCGATTGGAGCGTTCTTAAGAAGTACTAGTGTTCGCAGGCCTATATAATTATCTACAACATAGATAGAAGATTTTGCCTGACTATAAATAGATGAATATGCTACATCTGCGCTGCAATATTTTGTATTAAATATAAGCCAGCCCTTATTTCCATCCGTGACAAAACCGCTCATCATATCAGCTAATTCTGATTTAGTCACCACATCATTTAGTCCCTCTGCAACATCAGAAATTTTCTTTTCAAGTGATCCTATATCCATATGAAGCTTGCTAATTTCAATTTGGTTATCAGTTGCTTGCATACATAGCTGTAACATCTCACGCTGTCCAATAAGACCTTGATTTTCTAAAATACAATCCTTCATTTTCTTAAAAGTTCTGACCAGAGCTCTGCTTTGCTTTATTGCCAATTCACCACGAAGAACTGTCATAAGCATATATATACCTTGTTCAGTGAAAACATACGGATTATATTTTATATTCGCTCCTCTTCCGCCCTTTTTGTTCAAGGTGAAATTTTTGCACCTTGAAAGCAATTCAGTTTCCTCGTCGGTTAATTCAAACATGAAATCATCGCCTTCGAATTTTGCAATATTATTATTAACCTGTCTCTTAAAATTTTTAGTTTCGTAACCATATATTTCTGACAAATCTGAATCGAGCATGACCTTTCTACCCCTAAATTCATATAGTCTATCTTTTAGCAAGTCCTCCGTTACGGTTACTACACTAGTGTCTTCTTTTGCTTGTTCTCCCATAAGTATTCCTTTCATTACTTTGCGGTGCATTTTTTCCTCCGCAAAATATTCAACTGGCCATTTTTAGCCATCAACAAAACAATCTACTTCTCTTCATTAGTATCTTTCAATTTGTCATAATAAGCCTTATACCGATAAATAGTTCTCTCGCTGACATCATTGCGCTTCGCAATCTCTACCATAGTCATTCCACTTTCATAGCAGACAACAAAATCGTTATACATCGCCATCCATTTTGCATTATGTTTCTGGCGTCCACTCATTTTTCTGTTTCTGTAATATTCAAGCTCTTCTTTCAGTTTGCCATTTTCTTTTTCAAGCTCTTCCATTCTTTTCAAGGCTTCTTCAAGTGTAGAAATTTTTTTCATAATAATCGCCCTCCTGACATTTTCATTTTGTCTTAATTATATATGCCGGAGGAATAGTTGTCAATCTGATTTTGTCACAATATACAAATACTATAGAAAAAGGCTACTACTGAAAATTTTCTTTCAGTAATAGCCTTGCAATAGTGCTAATTTTTTCTCTTCGACAAAAGTACAACGTTCTCAATATGGCTCGTCATCGGAAAGCAGTCAAAAGGTGTACATTCCTTTACCTGATATCCGTGTTTCGTTAGATATTTTAAGTCTCTGGCTAATGTATCCGGTCCGCAGGATACATACACAATCCGCTCCGGAGAGAGCTTTACCACAGAGGAGAGAAACGCTTCATCACTTCCCGAACGGGGTGGGTCCATGATTACAACATCAACGGACTCCTTTTTCTTGGCAAGCTCCACCATAAACCTGCCCGCATCATCATTCACAAACTTAATATTATGTACCTCATTGATCTTCGCATTTGTTACTGCATCCCGGATCGCATCCTGATTCAGTTCCACTCCGATTACTTCCCCGGCAGCTTTGCTTGCGATAAGTCCAATGGTTCCGGTTCCGCAATACGCATCGATGACCTTTTCTGTTCCGGTAAAGCCTGCACAGGCAATGGCTTTTTGATATAAGGCTTCCGTCTGTTTGGGATTCACCTGATAAAAGGAGGACGGAGAAATTTTAAATCTCATTCCGCAAAGCTCATCTTCTATAAAGCCTTTCCCATATATGGTAATATTTCGTTCTCCCAGCACCATACTGGTCTTTTTATTATTTACATTGAGAACCACGGTGCTGATATTCGGATGATTCTTCCGAAGCGCCTTTACAAAATTGTTCTTTGATGGAAAAATCGGTGATCCGAGAACCAGTACTACCATGATTTGTCCGGTATGGTATCCTTTACGAATCAGCACATGGCGAAGCAGTCCATATCCGGTATCTTCGTCATAGGTTTTAATCTTAAAGGAGCGTAGCAATCCCTTTATATCGGAAATGATAGCGTCCGCTTCCTCGTCCTCAATCATGCATCGGTCAATATCCACCACTTCATGGGAGTTTTTCTTGTAGCAACCCGCAACAATTTTTCCCTGTCTGGTACAGTCGAAAACCGCGTGTACCTTATGCCGGTAATGCAGCGGCTCATCCATTCCCACAATGGAAGACACCTTGCAAAAGGGCTCCATGATCTTTTCCATATAGCTCTGCTTTCGCTTCAGCTGTTCTTTGTAGTCGATTCCCTGATAGTCACAGCTGCCACATTTTTTTGCATAGGGGCAGCCTGAATTTTCGTTTTTATTCTTCTGATTTTCTTTCATAATACTCCTGCTTTCCCCGGCATTTTTTGCCGGGGAGCTTATATTTATTTCCCATTTTGAAACACAAATCTGAAATGGAAATATATTACCCCTGCCAGTTATGGGTTGCAATTCTTCCTTCCAACTGGCTGATTCCTTCGTCCTCCATCCACATTTGACGATCCTGTGCGGCTAATGCCTGCTGCGTTTTAATCTGCCGCTCAATTTCCTGCTTTTTCATCTTGGATTTCTTTTTCTTGCCCATGTGTCTTCTCCTTTTCTATTTATATAGAATAGGCGTTTGCGAAACGCCAAAAGCCGCATAAATACGGCATTTTTTTGTTGCCA
>JBJENM010000020.1:0-21429 GCA_051880175.1 Agathobacter sp.
ATTATCTCATACCCCATACTCCGATATCCTTTACAACGCTTTCCATACATCTTCATCGCTGTGTCTATCTCTGAATCCAGATAGTCATAAATACGCACTTCCTTTTTCTCATGATAATCCCTATGCAACCGACCTGCATATTGTTTTACACGGCCACTCCAGGATATCGGCAGGGTCAAAAACAGAGTATCAAGAATCGGATAATCAAATCCCTCTCCTACATATTTACTGGTTGCAATAATAACTCTTGGTTCATCTTCCGGAAGATTTTGAAGTTCCGCCATAATACTTTCGCGTTTCTTCTTTTTAAGCCCTCCCTGAAGTTTATAAACTTTAACATAAGAACTCAATTCTTTTTCCAACATATGTTGACAGCATGAACCCGCTGACGCGCTGATAGGCTAATAAGAAAGACTCTGCTTCCTACCTTTTTATTTTTGACTTTTACACATCCTTGAATAGAAGTCGAATTTCTGTGTAGCATCATCTAATGTTCCGACTGCTGAATATCCTTCCTTCGACTTTTCTACGCAACCAATCAAAGGAGAAGCAAGAAACTGGAGCATAGCGGATATTTCATCAATACTAGGGGCAAAGGAAAATCTTTCATTCATTCTTAAAGAACGATAAATATCTCTTTCCTGTAATATCCCTCCAGTTACTTCGTCCTCTCGTTCTTCCACTAAGCAATCCATCACTGCATGAAGCAGATTTCCATATCTTGTAATCTTTTCACGTTCCTCTTCTAGGCATGATAAATCAGCTATACCTGGAGTTTCAAATAATTTCTTATATGACGTTACTTGTATTGGCACTTCTAGGTGATTCCTAATCAGGGTTTCTAATGTGTCTATATCAATCAATACGACATTATGCTCAATCGCCCTCTTAATTAAGCGCTCATTTTGAAAACTTCCGCCTACAACCGCAGAAAAATCTGCTTTATGTTTGCGTCTATGTTCCTCCAATGTATCAAAATCTACAAGGCCATCCGTCACATTTCCACTCATAGTTGATTTTGCATCAACAGTAACAGAATAAGTTGTCAAAGAATTCCCAACTGCTCGAATTAACACATCTGTTTTTCCAACACCACCAAACCATTGCGCCTCAAATCCAAGTTTTTCAAACGCTACCTTAACTTGTTTTTCAAGCCTTTCAAAATTGCTAGAATTTTTTGCCGCCAATCGTAACTCTGTAAAAAACTGTAAGTCCAGTGTACTTTCAGATTCAACGCCGTGTTCCTCATTAGTTTCCACAAATGTCGTTTTTTCTACATTAATAAGAGCTAAAAGTTTTCTACCCCTACTAGTAATAGTATATTTATCTATAGAATCATTCCTTATTAGTTTTGCCGTTTGAAAGATAGCCACTCTTCTACGTATTTCATCTATATTTTCTTTTTCAAAACCATACGAAACTTTTGCAATTGCCGCCAATTCTTTATTTGACATACTTCTCGCTTCTAAGACACTTAGCATTTCAAACATAAAGCCAAACTGTCTATGCATTATACAAAGTAAGTCGATTATTTGTTTCTTCTCACTCCATAATCTTGCTGTATCAGTCACATCATAAATCGTAGAAGTTTTTCTTTCAACAATACCCATATTCGTCAGGGTTGAAAAGAAAGATCTCAAAGACGATGGTGCAATAGCATAGTTCTCTTCAGCATATTCCATTACCCGATCTAAAGATTTCCCACCACTTATCAATTGAATAAATTCCGCAATTGTCGTGTGAAATTGTTTCATATCCCCAACTATATATCCTATAGAGGATTTTCTGTCACTAGACAAACTAGAGCAAAAATCAATTGCCCACTTTGAAACTTCTATTTCCCCCTCATTTAACGTCTCATCAAATGAAAAGTCCTGTTTTATGGGTTCAACAATTTCTATATTCTTTATAAATCCCTTTCCTAAATCGGTTAGAAAATACAAAAGCGAAAAATCTTGAAATTCCACAAGTCCCAACTGTCGCAACCATACAAGTCTTGCGTTAATATCACTTGTTGTTTTCCACGTCAACCCATACTCATTTATAGCTATATTTTGGAGTTCTGCTGCTGTCTTAGGTTCATCTAAGTAGTACAATATCTCTGCTAAAAACTTTATACGCGCACACAGAAACGCTGCCAAATACAATTCATCTTCTGTGTCTAACCATTTCCTTGCCTCATCAGAAAGAACCCATCCTGTCTGAGTTTTTAACAACAGTTTCATAGGTCTTAAACGAACACAAGCTGTCCCTAAATCTATTTGGCTTTCACTTCCTTCTATACTTAACCTTTGAGACGGAGATACATTATTTCGTACCATCTCTAAAATGGTTTTAAGATTTTCTTTCATTCCCAATGTTCCTCTAGGAATGTTCGGCATTGAAAATGACTTCATTTCCCAAGACAATGGTTTGGGGTATTCTGTAACATTTACTCTCATAAAGTACCTCCCTAATTTTATCCATAAGTCTATTTACTGACTCTTTTATTGTATAACGCACACCAACGTCTGTAAATAAGCCTTTGCATTAACTAGCACTAGCACATAAAAAAGAGGCAACAGCATTAACCATACTGGCGCCTCCGCATTTTACTATTCAACCACCCAAACAATCTTCCGCTTATCCCGTTCTATATTGTTACATCCGCATGTACGGTCTAAACTGAAATCTCATTTTTCTTTTATTTTATACTTCCCCTACTATGCTTTCAACTATTTTCCCTTCAAAAAATAATACATACTTTTATCAATTCTGCGCACCCTAATTCCGAAAGGTGGTGCACTATGAAATCAAAAATGAAAGCTACACAAAATGATCAGGCAAGATGCTCCTACGATGATGGAAACATACCGGATGTCGACCTGCCGGTTGGTGAAGATTCCGCAAAATCCGTAGAACCTTTGCCGGAATCCTCTCGTCCAAGAAAGGATGGTCCTGGAGGGGATTAATTATATCGTCACAAAAAATGAAGGAAAGTGTTTGTATTCAACACTTTCCTTCATTTTACGTTTGCTCATAAATTACTTTGCATAATCAACCACGCGGGATTCACGAATGACATTGACCTTAATCTGTCCAGGATACTCTAATTCAGATTCAATCTGCTTAGAAATGTCTCTAGCCATAAGCACCATGTCTGCATCGCTAACCTGCTCAGGAACAACCATGATTCGAACCTCTCTACCTGCCTGAATAGCAAAAGATTTTTCTACACCCTTATAACCATTTGTAATTGTCTCTAACTGTTGTAAACGATTAGAGTATGTCTCCAAAGTCTCTCTTCTTGCACCAGGACGAGCTGCGCTGATGGTATCGGCAGCCTGTACTAAGCATGCAATAAGTGAGGTTGGTTCCACATCTCCGTGATGTGATTCTACTGCATTGATCACTAACGCGGATTCTTTGTACTTCTTACATAATTCAACACCAAGCTGAATATGTGAACCTTCCATCTCATGGTCAACAGCCTTACCGATGTCATGTAACAGACCGGCACGCTTTGCCATGCGGACATCTTCACCAATTTCAGCAGCTAATAATCCAGTAAGCTGTGCTACTTCGATGGAATGCTTTAATGCATTCTGTCCATAGCTTGTTCTAAATTTCATCTTACCAAGTAAGCGGACAAGTTCAGGATGAATTCCATGTAATCCGACTTCAAGAACGGCACTCTCGCCTTCCTCACGGATCATGGTCTCAACTTCCTTCTGAGCCTTCTCAACCATCTCTTCAATACGAGCCGGATGAATTCGTCCGTCTACGATTAATTTTTCCAGAGCGATTCTTGCAACCTCTCTGCGGATTGGATCAAAGCTTGACAAAATGACAGCTTCCGGAGTGTCGTCAATAATCAGATCAACACCGGTCATGGTCTCAAGGGTACGGATATTACGTCCCTCACGTCCAATAATACGTCCTTTCATCTCGTCATTTGGAAGCTGAACTACAGAAATGGTAGTCTCTGATACATGATCAGCGGCACATTTCTGAATAGCGGTAACAACGTAATCCTTTGCACGTTTGTTCGCTTCCTCCTTTGCCTGAGTTTCCAATTCCTTAATTAATTTTGCAGTATCAAGTTTTACATCTTCTTCAATGGCTTTTAAGAGGTATTCTTTTGCTTGTTCGGAGGTTAATCCAGAGATTCTTTCCAGTTCCTGTATGCGCTCTTCATTTAACTTTGCAACTTCAGCCTTCTGCTTGTTGAGCTCTTCTTCCTTAATTGCGAAACCAGCTTCACGCTTTTCAATGGATTCCAGCTTCTTGTCCAGAGTTTCTTCCTTCTGAACAATTCTGCGTTCATTCCGCTGAATTTCATTTCTGCGTTCCTTGATTTCCTTATCCAGTTCGTTCTTGGCCTTGATATTCTCTTCTTTCGCTTCGAGCAAGGCTTCACGCTTCTTGGTCTCTGCAGTCTTAACAGCTTCATCGATGATCTCACGAGCTTTTTCTTCAGCATTTCCAATCTTGGAATTAGCTGAACTCTTGTGATAAGCACCGGCAATCAGCCATACTACAATTGCAGAAATAAGGACGGCTACTACAGCAGTAATGATATACGGCAGCATTTACAGGAGCACCTCCTTTATTAAATTTTCATTGTACATATAACAAAAAAAGAAAACCTTATATATGTCATAAATAACAACATACAAATTGTAGCCTTTTTGTGTAATTATGTCAAGATTTCATAGCTTTTAAAATATCACTGCTCTTAAATCCTCTTCTGAGTAGAAATTGATAGGTTTTCTGCATTTCTTTTTGGTCATTTTGCTCGGGGTCATACTTCCGCTTTTTCAAAAGCTTTTGTATCTGTTCCAGTTCATCTGCCCGGTATTCCTCTTCCATTGCAGCCTCAATCAAATCTCTCGGAACCCCTTTGGAAAGTAATTTCTGCCGAAGCTGTCCGCGGCTCATACGTTCATTGGAGTATCGGATCATATTACATGCATACCGGTAATCATCCAAATAATGGAAGCTTTTCACATAATCAATGGCATCCTCAATACAGCTTGGAGGGTATTCGTTAGAAAGCAGCTTCTCCCGAAGCTGCTTTTCTGTACGATCCATCTGTTCTAATAGGTACATTGCCCTCTTTTTTGCTCTTTTACCGATTACCTCGCTAAGAAGCTTTTCAAAGTCTTCCTCTGTGATATATGCGCCCTCTGTAATGGAAAAGCTTCGCATTTCACATTTATACATCAGACATACTGTTCCATTTCCAAAAGTAACTCTGCACTTCCCTTTTCCCAGTACCTCTACCTGCAAGATCTCAATGCCCATACTCATAGATTACTCGTTTTCCAATACCTCGACATCATCCTCTTCTGACTCTCCGCTATTTCCGTCCATCTCTGCGAAGAACTTCTGCCGGACCTTCTCCTCAATCATGTCACAGAACTGTGGATTCTCCTTCAGGTAAATCTTGGCATTCTCGCGTCCCTGACCGATCTTCTCACCTTCGTAAGCATACCATGCACCTGATTTGACGATGATTCCTGCGTCTGCAGCAAGATCTAAGATATCTCCTTCCTTTGAGATTCCTTTTCCGAACATGATATCAAATTCTGCTTCCTTAAATGGAGGTGCTACTTTGTTCTTTACGACCTTGACGCGGACATGGTTACCAACGACCTCTCCTGCCTGCTTTAAGGATTCTACCCTTCTTACATCCAGACGGACAGAGGCATAGAATTTCAGTGCTCTACCACCGGTGGTGGTCTCCGGATTACCAAACATCACACCAACCTTTTCACGCAGCTGGTTGATAAAAATTACAATACAATTGGACTTGCTGATCACACCGGTAAGCTTACGGAGTGCCTGGCTCATAAGTCTCGCCTGAAGTCCCACATGGGAATCACCCATATCTCCATCAATTTCAGCCTTTGGAACAAGGGCTGCAACAGAGTCCACAACAACGATATCCACTGCGCCGGAGCGAACCATGGTCTCTGTGATTTCTAAAGCCTGCTCGCCGCAGTCCGGCTGTGAAATATAAAGATTGTCGATATCTACACCAATATTCTTTGCATAAACCGGATCAAGGGCATGCTCTGCATCGATAAAGCCTGCTATACCACCGCGCTTCTGAACCTCAGCTACACAGTGAAGAGCTACCGTTGTCTTACCACTGGATTCCGGTCCGTATACCTCGATGATACGTCCCTTTGGAAGTCCTCCGAGTCCAAGTGCAATATCCAGACTTAAGGACCCTGTCGGTATTGTCTCTACGTTCATATTTGCTGAATTATCTCCCAGCTTCATAACGGAACCTTTTCCGTACTGTTTTTCGATCTGGGCGATTGCCGCATCAAGTGCTCTTAATTTATCTTCCTTTGCCATGTTATTTCTCCCTTTACACTTTTTAATATTTCAGTTCACATCTGCATCGCAATTTCGCAAAAGCGAACTTATGTTCGTTTTCTAGATATAATACTAGTATACTTTGATTTCTTTGTCAACAATAAAATTTTAAATCCCTTTTCGGATTTGTGTTTCTCAGAATGAATTTTGCTATTTGAATCAGAACGTTTAAAAAGCGTCGGTACTTAATGAGCAATTCTTTGCGAATTTAGTACCGCTACGCTTTTTACGAGCGAGAGCGTGTTCGGATTCAAATATGCAAATTCATTCGGGAACACAAATCCGAAATGGGAGAATTTTTAAAAGCACTTGGGAATTTGGGTACACACCCGGATTTAAACCGAATCATAAGAAAAAAGACAGTTGCCACCGCAACTGCCTTTATTATAGTTTGAAATAGAAGCATCGTCAAATGCTTTTTTCATCTTGCACTACTACGCGCTTTACATATAAATCCAATATTCTATCTCACCTTATAGGTAATTCCAAGCCAATATATATCCCCTAAAAGTTGAATACTACATATAAACCAGCCTATTCCCCTCCACTTATATGTAACTACATACCAAAATTCATCTCACATAAGCTAAATACTACATATAAGTGCACATTTTTTCTCCATTTATATGTAAATCTTCAATTTTCAGAATTTAATATCTATTCAAGATCTACAAATACTAACTCCCATTTTACTTTTGTGTCTCTATAAATGAATTTTGCTATTCATTCATAAACACATTACTAAAATGAGAGAATCAAATGTAAGCTGCAATCTAACTAAAGCAACGTATTCAAATACTCTGTGATAGTTTCCTTGTCTGTAAGTCCGATCATCTTATTCTGGAACATTCCCTGCTTCATGAAAACCAGCGTAGGAATGCTGACAATCTGGTAATTTAAGGCAAGAGAAGGCTGTGCATCCACATCCACCTTGCAAACCTTTACCTTTCCTTCCATCTCCTCTGCAATTTCATCTACGATTGGGCCCTGCATCTGGCACGGACCGCACCAGGTTGCCCAAAAATCAATCAAAACCGGTTCCTTGGCAGCAAGAACCTCTGTCTCAAAATTATCTTTTGTTAATTCGACAACACTCATCGTTTATGTCCTTTCTATAACTATTCTGTTTTATTATTCTTCTTTTCTCCTATTCCGCATTATATTCCCTAAAATGAATTTTGCTATTTGAATCAGAACGTTTAAAAAGCGTCGGTACTTAATGAGCAATTCCTTGCGAATTTAGTACCGCTACGCTTTTTATGAGCGAGAGCGTGTTCGGATTCAAATATGCAAATTCATTCGGGAACACATTCCTGAAATGAGATAAAGAAAATTAGTTTTTACTAAACTCCTCCAGCACAAGATTGTCATTTCGGTCAAGCACCATTCCCACACTCCATGCGTTGACAAACAAAAGAAGCGGGTTTCCTTTCATATCAATGACCTTCTTCATGTCAGAGGTTCCGACAATGGTATCCACATTCACTTCATTCTTATTTGCAATCCAGCGAATGTGCTCATAAGGCAGATTCTCCAGACGAATCTCTACGTTATATTCACTTTCTAGACGGAACTTTAACACATCGAACTGAAGTACACCTACTACGCCGACAATGATTTCCTCCATGCCGCCCTTGTATTCCTGGAAAATCTGGATCGCACCTTCCTGCGCAATCTGGGTAACACCCTTTACAAACTGCTTGCGCTTCATAGAATCCACGAGCCGGACTCTTGCGAAATGCTCCGGCGCAAAGGTTGGAATTCCTTCAAACTGAAACTTTTCTTTTGCAGTCGTAAGGGTATCTCCGATGGAAAAAATACCCGGATCAAAAATACCGATGATATCCCCTGCATAGGCTTCCTCTACGATCTTTCGCTCGTCTGCCATCATCTGCTGGGGCTGTGAAAGCTTAATCTGCTTCTGTCCCTGGATATGGTACACTTCCATTCCTGCATCAAACTTTCCGGAAACAATACGCATAAAGGCGATACGGTCGCGATGATTTTTGTTCATGTTTGCCTGAATCTTGAACACAAAGGCTGAAAAATCTTCGGAAAAAGGATCAATCATTCCATGATCGGACGGTCTGGCAAGGGGCGAATAGGTCATCTGCAAAAAGTGCTGCAAAAAGGTTTCCACTCCAAAGTTTGTAAGCGCAGATCCAAAGAACACCGGAGAAAGCTCTCCCTTTGTTACCTGATCAATATCAAACTCCGCACTTGCGCCATCCAAAAGCTCGATTTCCTCTAGCAATTGCTCCTTAAATGCACTTCCGATTTCCTCCTCCAGGGCAGGGTCATCGATTCCGATAATCTTCTCGGAGCCCTCCTTTGTTCCCTTTAACGTATCTGCAAAGGTCATGACTGACTTCGTATTGCGGTCATATACCCCTTTAAATTCCTTTCCGGAACCAATGGGCCAGTTAATTGGACAAGTAGCAATTCCCAGTTCCTTTTCGATGTCATCCAGGAGTTCAAAGGTATCGTTGGCATCACGATCCATTTTATTGATAAAGGTAAAAATCGGAATATGACGCATGACACATACCTTAAAAAGCTTTCTCGTCTGTGCCTCAACTCCCTTGCTTGCATCAATGACCATAACTGCAGAATCTGCTGCCATAAGGGTACGGTAGGTATCCTCGGAGAAATCCTGATGTCCCGGGGTATCCAGAATGTTGATACAATATCCATCGTAATTAAACTGAAGTACAGAGGAGGTAACCGAAATACCTCTTTGCTTTTCAATCTCCATCCAGTCGGATACCGCGTGTCTTGCGGTAGCCTTTCCCTTTACGGAACCGGCCAGATTGATTGCTCCGCCGTACAGCAGGAATTTTTCGGTCAAGGTAGTCTTTCCTGCATCCGGATGGGAAATAATGGCAAATGTACGTCTCTTCTCTATTTCATTTCTTAAGTTACTCACAAAAATGTCCTCCAAACTAAATAAACAACATTAGTTAGTATATCCCAGATTATTCATTTGTGTCAATTGCCGTAATCACAATATTTTCAGCGGCAATGCCGGTCTTTCTTTTCACGATGTCTTCCACCTGGGCCCGCTTCGCATCCGTCACGTCTCCCATATCCACCACAACGTCGCAGTTGTTTGCACTAATGCTTACCACTGCATTGGTAAATCCTTTGGCTTCCAGAAGCATTTCCGCATCCACTTCCTTCTGGGCAATGTCCGTCATTTCCACCATCTGATCCACCGCTGCCTGCTTCTGCTCATCCGTCAGACTGTCATTTTCAATGATCTGTGTAAGCACCTCTCTGTTTTTCGAGCGGACCTGCTCACGGTTTAGCTTTACCTCAGCCGCATAATTGGAATTTGTAAGCGTAAGACTTGTAAGAACCGTCTCTCCCGGATTTAAATCCTCTTCCTCCGAAATTACACCCTGCTCTTCCTCTAAAGAAGTGTCTAAAGAAGTATCCAATGCGACTTCTTCCCCACTCTCCACCTCATTATCTACTGTAGCCTCATTATCTACTGTAGCCACATCATCAATTTCCTCGAAAATATCATAGGTTGTGTTATCAATCACATAATCCTCCTCCACAACACTTGCATTTGCTTCTTTTGCCACTTCATCTGAATCTGCGTTTGAGCGGTCAAAGCTTATGTATCCTGCAACCGCGATCAAAACCGCAAGCGTAGTAATTACTAATTGATTTTTGTGTACAATTTTCTTCACCTTATGCCTCCGACACTTTCATCTTTACTATTGTTATCTTATGTGCATCCACCGGAAATAATGACATTACAACCTCTAAAATATCATTGGCAACCACCGCATTGTCTCCGCCCTCCGCCACAACCACCACGCCCTCCACCTCACAGCTTTGGTTTGTGGAAAAATAGGAGCTGTTTTCTTCCTTTAAAGTAATCATGACCTTTACCTTCCCCACCCCGGTCATTTCCGATAGAATTTCGCACAATTCCTTTTCCAGCTCTTTTCGATACGAATTTGTTTCATTCTCTTCTTCCAGATTTCCATAGGTACCGGTGCTCTCTTTCGTACTTGTAGACGGAAGCGCCACAATAAGGAGAAGAATTCCTATTAAAATTACTACGATCCAGTCCTGCTTTTTCATCTGTTTCATTTTTTCAAGGATTTTCATCTCCCCAAAAGATTGTGTAGACATCCTCACCCTCTCCTTCATATTCTATTTGTCCAAGCTGCTCATACAGTTCATTGACCTGATCTAAGGCCACATACCAGTTTTCCTTTGCCACCCATCCGATTACCGGACGGATGACCACAACAGCAAGCAGTATTCCCACAAAAAACTGAACATATTTCCGATATTCCTCCTTCGGTGTCAGGTAGGATGCCACCATCAAAATAATCATGAAATAGACATATCCTTTTATGAATTCCATCTGTCCCTCCGTCAGGTATAGGTCGTGGTGAAGGTAAGAAGTGCAATATCAATCAGAAACAGAAGCATGGTATCCACCATGATTTTTAAATAAAGCTCACAGCCCTTTGCCACCCGAAACACACCATCCACAATTCTTTTATCCGAAAAAGGCTGTAAAACCGCTGCCAGTACCCGGTACAATAGGGTGAACACAAAGATTTTTGCAATGGGAACCAGGCAAATTAGCAGTATAAGCAGGATTCCGGCGATGCCGACACAGTTTTTTACCAGAATTCCGCAGGAAAAAACCACCTCCTCCGCAAAACGAAAGCCGTTTCCGACCCCTGGCAATGCGGAAAGGGATTTTAAAACCGTATTCTGTGTAATATGGTCCTGTCCCACCGAAAGCATGGAACGGACTGCCCCCAGTCCCAGTACCGCAGAAAGAGACAGCTTTAACATCAGCTTTATTCCGCTTTCAATCAGATCCGCCAGCTTTGTAAACCGCTCCTCCTCAAACAGATGATCCACCAGACCAATCAGGACATAGATATGTATTCCAGGCAGAAACACAAGCTTCATCAGCCACTCTAAGGCGCAGATGAAAGCAAAGGACAATTCATAAAACATCCCTGCGCTGGTGGCGTTTCCGGAGATCAGAAGTATAGCGGAATAAGTGGGGATCAATGCCGTAAAAAAGCTGCAGGCACCAGAAACACCTTCTGTGATCACATCCTTTAGCATCAAAAAGGAAGTCAAAAGCCACACCATCATGGAACCGTAAATCACCAGAAAGCTCATTTCCGTTACATAACCCTTTTTGGTTATAAAAAATCGGTTCAAAACGGCAAACAGAACGGAAAACAGAAGCATTTTTAAGAATAAGGGTTTTGCCGCACTGATTTCATAGAAAAAAACATTCCATAGCCAGGAGAAGAAATCCTTTCCGTTTACCCCGCTCCAACCGGATACAAGCAGTTCTTTTAAAAGGTCCGAGAAGGTCATTCGCCCGGAAAAGGTCTCATTGGTATACTGATCCAGGGAATAAATATCCAGCTCCTGTAAGATTCGATTGATATACTCTTCACTCTCTCCCACGAATCCCTCCTATAAAAACTCATTTAGTATATCCAGAACATACTTCAGTCCGGGAATGCTTAATATTAAAATGGATAATTTTGCAAAAATCTCAATCTGTCCGGCAATGGAAGAATGCCCAGCATCCCTGCATATGTTGGAAGAAAATTCCGCAATATAGGTAATTCCGAGGATTTTAAACAGAACTATGATATAGGATTTATCGATGGGAAGATACTTTATTACATCATTGATAAAGTCCGTTACATAAGAGACCTCCGCCACTACATAAAAGAAAATCAGCACCCCGGCAATCATGCCGATGACCATAGCATATTCTGCTTTTTCTTTCCTAAGTGGAAGCGCAAGAAACGCTGCCACGATTCCAATTAGTCCAATCTTAACCATGTTTCCTCCTTCTAAAGAGAGAATAAGGTTTCCATGGTGGAAAACAATTCGCTGATATAAGGAACAATCCAGAACAGGACTATGATTAACCCTGTCAGACTAAGCAGGAAAGCCTGCTCCTCTCTCCCACTGTGCTTTAATACCTGTCCCAAAACAGTAACGATAATTCCAACTGCCGCAATTTTAAAAATAATTGTTACACCCATTTACTTTAAGCCCCTTTTTCGATCTAAAGGAATATCAAAAGAAACATACAGCTTCCCAGCATTCCCACCGGTATGTATATTTTTTTCTGCTCTGCAAACCGCCTCTTTTCTTCTTCCAATAATCCGTTTAGTCTTTTTCGTATCTCTTTTGATTTTTCTATGTTTTCTGTCAGATTTTTTCCAAAAAACACATGCTTACAGGAAAGAATCAGCGACCAGACTTCCTCGCTCGTATCCCACTCCTTCCTGTTCTTTTCACAAACCTTCTCCCAGGCCTCCTCCCCAAAGGGAACCTGTTTCCTTTGTAAAAGCATCCCTGTCTCTCTTATGGTCTGCATCAGAACCGGTTCATTTATGTTTGCCTGTTCCATATAGATTGTCATATTGACATGATCGATTTCCATTGCATATTCCGTAGCATTCATAAAATCAATCCATATCTGAATCCGTCTGATTAAGGCCATTTTCCGGATATTCCAGGAGAGCAGAGTTCCCGCTACCCCAGCCAAAAATACCGCACTTCCTACAACTTTTAACATATACGCATCAGCTTCTTATCATACACTTCATAATGACGGCTTCCATCCCATTCCTTTTTCAAAAGAATGTACCGGCCGATTTTTTCTTCCTTTACCAATTCCTTTGTACTGCTTTTTTCCCGCAATTCCAACACATTTTCTGCGTGAATCGTTCCAAGGATTCTGCTCCCCGAATAGATAATCTGAAAGATTGCATCGCACTCCTCTTTTCCTCCCAGTTCGTCCACCGCAATTACCTGGGGTGACATGGTTCGAAGGAGCATTCGCATTCCTTTCATTTTCGGACAGTCATCCAGTACATCCACTCTCGGCCCCAAATCATTTTGAGGGACTCCCCTGTAACAGGCCGCGATTTCCGAGCGTTCATCTACCACAGACACCTTTAATCCCGGATGCTCTTCATCACCGGTGGAAAGCAGTCGGATAAAATCGCGCAGATAGGTGGTCTTTCCCACTCCGGGCGGAGCAAGAATCAGTGTATTGTAGATGCTGTCCCCATCCCTGATATACGGCAACAGCTCCTTTGCACAATCCTTTTTTTCATGGGCAATTCGAATATTGATTCCGCTCACATCCACAATGGTGCATATTTCGTTTCCATATGTACCCGTCTTCGTATTCGTCCTTCCCGCAATTCCGACGCGATGTCCCCCCTTTGCGGTAAAGAACCCATTTCTCAAATCCTCCTCCAGACTGTAGATGGAATACCCGGATAAATAATTTAAGGTTTCAAAAATCTGCTGCTGTGTTACCTGATTTAATTTTTTTACCGTATGATTTCCATATATAAGCTCCACCGGCCACCCCGCCCGAAGCCTGATTTCCTCCAATCCTTCCTCGCCATTCTCCGGCATTGAAGTCCGGATTGCTGCCGGAAGCATTTCCTGTACGCCCATATTAAAACCCTCCTGATCAAATAAAAAAGCCATAGACAACTTGGAAATTGCCTATGACTTATTTATATGACTTGTCTTATATTTTATTACTACTTTTCTTAAAATCTTACATGCGATCCGGGGCGGAAAATCCTAACATATCGATGGAGGTTTCCAAAATTCCCTTGGTAAGCAAGAGAAGCCCAATATAGGATTTCTGCTTCTTTTCATCTTCCTCGGAAAGGATCTTGGTATCATGGTAAAATGCATTGAAGGCATTGGAAAGCTCATAGATATATGCACAGATCTTATGTGGTGCATTTTCCTCCGTTGCATTCTCTATGACAGCACCAAATCTTGACAAAACAAGCATCAGAGTTTTCTCATTTGCTTTTTCGGCCGGAAGAATTGCCTTTGCAACATCGGAAACGGATTTCCCCGAAGCCTCATATTTTCCCAAAATGGACTTGATACGAACGATGGTATAAAGAATGTACGGTCCTGTATTTCCTTCAAAGGAGGTAAACCGGTCGATATCAAAAATATAATCCTTGCTTGCCTGATTAGAAAGATCTCCATACTTTAAAGCTGCAAGTGCGATCTTCTTTGCGGTTTCCTTCGCCTCTTCCTCAGACATTTCCAGATTATCTTTTTCCTTCTGGTTCTCACGGATCTTTTTTAACATCTCCTGATTAATTTCATCCACGAGATACTCCAGACGCATGACTCCACCGTCACGGGTCTTAAATGGTCCGCCGTCCTTGCCATTCATGGTGCCGAATCCGATGTGGCGAAGATCCATATCCTTACTTACAAGCCCCGTCTTTTTTGCACAACGGAACACCTGGGTAAAATGCATACTCTGTCTTGCATCGGTAAGATATACAATACTGTCTGGATTATAATCCTTCATACGCCACACGATGGTTGCAAGGTCTGTTGTACTGTATAAAGCAGAGCCATCGGACTTTAAGATAATACATGGCGGAATTTCTTTCGCATCGGTTTCTTCTGTTACATCAACCACCAGTGCTCCATCACTATAGTAAGCATATCCCTTATCCTTCATCATCTGGACCATTTCAGGAATGTATGGCTGGGCATCAGACTCCCCTTTCCAGAGGTCAAAGGATACATTCAGATTGTCATAATTTTTCTTAAGATCCGTAACGGATACATCCAAAATATGGGAAAGGATTGCGCGGTATCCCCGTCTTCCCTGCTGAAGCTCGTTGGTAGCCTGAAGGGCTTTTGCATGGAAAGAGGCAGCGCTCTCTGTCAGGTTGCCCTGTGCATCCTTTTCCTTTGCCTTTTTGCTTGCAGTGGGATAGATATCCTCAAGCTCTGAGATGGTAAAGGGAGCCTCTGTAGGATATTCTCCTTCATAAGACTCATCAAAATATACCAGATCCGGCTTTCTGACACGAAGCTCTTCAATGATCAGTCCCATCTGAAGCCCCCAGTCGCCCAGATGTACATCGCCGATCACGTTGTTCCCCATGAATCGGTACATACGCTTGATACTTTCGCCGATTACAGCGGAACGAAGATGTCCGACATGAAGGGGCTTTGCAACGTTGGCTCCGCCGTAGTCCACAATGATGGTCTTTGGATTTTCGACCTTCTTACATCCAAATCTTCCATCATCCTCCTGCATCCGGTTCATATAATCCGCCAGATACTCCGGGGAAACGGTCATGTTCAAAAATCCCGGCTTTACAGACTCCACCGATATAAACATCGGATTGTTCTGCAATGCTTCCGCAATTTTGTCACTGATCATAAACGGCGCGCACTTATACTCCTTTGCGGCAGCCATTGCGCCATTGCACTGAAATTCGCAAAGATCCGGACGGTTGGAAAGTGTGACCTTTCCATATTTCTCATCGTAACCTGCATCTACAAATGCTTTCGTTACTTCCTCCGTTATCTGATCAATTAATTTTTCCATATTTTCATTCCGCCTTTCTATGAGTACGAAAAAAATTTTATTTTTTATGTACTTTCCAATGAATTTGCATATTCGAATCCGAACCCACTCTCGTTTGTAAAAAGCGTAGCGGTACTAAATTCGCAATGAATTGCTCATTAAGTGCCGACGCTTTTTAAACGTTCAGATTCGAATAGCAAAATTCATTTCTGATAATACATAACAAAAAGAAATTTAACTTTATTGTTTCCAAAGTACATCTTTGTACTTATTTAATACATTTAGTAAAATGCTTCCTAATACACAGATGGATATTACTTCTCCGATTCCAACAGTAAGTGCAAAAAATGGGATGGAAAAGTCGATTCCGTTATAAATAAAGGTCAATTGATAGGCATACCGCAGCACGACCGGAATAATAACCATATTGGATATTACCGGTGGAAGCGTACATAAAAACTTATGCTTTCTTAATAGGTAGGTTCCTACTGCTCCGATTAAAGTTGCCAGACTTCCAAATACAATGTCGAAAATGGATGCCCCTGTCAGAAGATTCGCAAGCAGACAGCCAATCCAAAGTCCCGGAATCGCAGCAGGTGTAAAGAAGGGCAGAATACAAAGTGCCTCAGATATACGTACCTGAATATTTCCGCTTGCTAAGTTGAAGGCTGCAATAAACATCGTAAGCACAACATAAATTGCTGCAATGACTGCCGCCTGGGTGACAAATAATACCTTTTTGTTTCTCATATTTAATTTTCTCCTTTAGTTTTGTTTTTCGTCAGGAAGGTCTCGAACTGACGTATTGCATGACTTTGCTAGTGTAGCAGAGATTTACGGAAAAATCAAGATACAGGGACGCTCTATATCCGTTTGTAGATCTCGTAACAGAACATCGCTTCTTTCTCCTCCAGCTCTTCCCCGGCGAAGGCTGCTTTCTTTACGATGTTCATATACTGTGTCCATTCATCCGAGCTAATCTCTGTAAAATGTTCTTTCAGAAGACGTTCGTACTGCGAATCCTTTATATTTCTTCCCACGGTTACCCTTCGTTTTAATTTTTTAAAGATTCTCCGGTTGATTCGCTTCACTGCTTTTCGGTATTTTTTTCTGCGCAGGTCACGGTTTAACCGTTCCTGATACATTTGAATTTGTCTGCGAACCAGTACAATCCCGCCTCCTGCCAAAACAGCTATACCGATGAGAAGACAGCCGATCTTTAGCACCGTTCTTACTATTCCGTTTTCCCATCCGGAAATGTTTTGATTTTCGACGGAGGGCCCTTGTCCCTCTCCGGTTTCTGTTTCCTGAATACCAAAGCTTCCTTCCGTCTCTGCTTCGGCATTTTCCTGTGTATCCACTTCTGTCTCTGCTTCCGATTCGATTTCAGTTTCTAAGTTCTGCGCTTCTGTTGCCTCGCTTTCCTGTGTATCTGCTTCCTCGGAATTCTCTGTTGCTTTGTCCTGACTGTTCCTTTCGCTCTCCTCCCGTTCCTCTGCGATTTCCTTGTCCGTCGGGAGCGATGCATTCGCCTGGGAATATCCCGCAGTCATTTCGATTGGAACCCAGCCGATATTTTCCAGATAGATTTCGGTCCATGCATGGGCATTGCGGTCCAGAACCACAGCGGAATACGTTCCGTCTTCATTGCTTTCAAATGCTCTGGATTTTACTACGTATCCTGCCGCGTATCTTGCCGGAATTCCAAGTTCCCGAAGAATCAGGGTTCCCGCTGAGGCAAAATGCATACAGTAACCCTTTTTTCCACTTGACAGAAAATATTCTACCGGGTCAGTTCCGTCTGGAATATCGTCCAGATTCCAGCTATAGGTATAATTGCTGCATAAATAATCCGACACCTCGGATGCGATATAGAGCCGGAGCATATTCGTTTTCCTTTTGTCAAGAGAATCCCAGGTGCTTTGCGAAATTGAACTAACATATTCCCCAGACACATATTCCCCCGACGAAACCTGTTCATTGGTATTCCGATAGGTGCCGGATGCGAAGGTGCCGTACCAATCCCAATTGCTATCGTAGGTAGCATCTGCATCATATGCTGTCAAAAGTGTATTGGCCGCATTAATGGCGTCGTTTACATTGACTCCGCTTACGTTTGTCACCTGCGACATCCGAGATTTTTTTATTTTATTATCGTCCTCTATCCTTAAATCTGCCATATCCGTCAGATCCGAAAAATACGGGACAAGTGCGTTGGATTGCATAGTTTTTTTATAAGAAATGGTATAATTTGCGGGCCGTGCATACAAAAGCATATCAGCAAATTCATGCGGTGCTTCGTTCCACAGCAGATTTTCCATCTGCGTTTCATCGATTCCCGCTTCCCGGCAGGCATTGGAAAAGCTGCTGTCATCCTCCGTCCAGCTTCCGTTATCGTAGGTGGTTCCGGTAAATGCCTTCAGATACAGATTTCCGTTTATCTTTGTGTCCGCAGTTATTGTCAGTAGCTCTTTGTCGGAATACTCTGGTTTCCTATTGGAAACATGTTCCCGGTTGGTCCAAAGATCTGAAATATGCAGATTGGTAATCTGCGTCTCAAGCTGTTTCTGAAATGCCTTATATTTCGGAGCCTTCAAAATCAGATGCTCTGCAGGAACCTTTAGTGTAAAAACAGATAATCCGAACAACAGTCCCCACACCAGAATCGCTGCCCCCTTTACCTTCCAGGAGCTGCCCTTTCCCACAGAAAAAAAGATACAGGAGACCGAAAAAACAAACAGACTTTTCACATCCGGAATCCGTCCTATCCAAAGCTCTGCGCAAAAAACCGCGCAGGGCAGCAAAAGTACAAATGCCCTCACTCCGGAAAGCTGTACCAGAAGATACTGCACAAGAATCGCTATCAAAAAGCAAAAAACAAAGGCCATTGCCACATACTGCTCTTTTCCCGCTGGAATCTCTATGCTTTTTTTGTAATAGATGTTATAGGTATTCACATAGTTCTTTACCAGCGCCAAAAGGCCGTCTTCCAGATTCAGCCGGTGATTCAGATAATAGGCATAAAAGAGCTTCTTTCCGAAATAAACAATTCCCCCCGCAATAAGCCATCGAAGAATCCATCTAAAAGGCTTTTTCCAGTTTTTACTTATATAGGGAAGCAGCACCTCAAAAATAAAAATCAACAGAACAAGCAACACTCCCATAATCAGGGTCTGCGGAGCCGTTACCCCTTTTATGGGGAATACCAAAAGCCCCATCAGAACTGCGGAAAGCAAAAAAAGTGCCCAGACAGCATAGGACCACATTGCAGATTTTACCAATGTGCGAAAACCATATAATGTTTTATCCTGTTCTGCGTGTTCAAAAACCACGCTGTTTTTTTGCTTCTTTTCTCTTTTCATCTCTCTTATATCCGCTATTTAAGCAATAACTCCATTTGTTCCTTTTCATTACTAATTACCGGGGTTTTCCCTAGCACCGGAGTCCCGTTTTCAGTTACCGTAAGCTCATACAAATACAATTCGCCCCTGTACTTTCTGCGGTATTCTTCCATAAGATCCAAGTCCCCGGAAAAATCCACATCCTGCATAAAGGTCGTTAAAAACAGATAATAACTTTCTTCATCGTCCACTCTGGTCCGTATCAGATCCTTTTGCGCGGCGGAATTCCATACGGCAAAATGCGGGCACCCGGCATCCATCAGGGAGAAGGATATGCTTGCAATCATTCCGAGCTGTTTTTTCCAGTTTTCCTGACATGGTTTTAGGAAAAGCACAACCGGACAGGCTTTTGGCAGACTATTTTCCTTCACCATCAGCTCATCCGATTTTGCCGACAATTTCCAGTGGACATTCTGCAAACGATCTCCGTTTCGAAATTGCCTGACATCAAAGGTCTCGCTGGGGTCATATCCGGGTCTTAAATCATCAAAGGTATCCGCATCTCCAAAGAAATTCCTGACACGTTCTCCTAACACCACCGGGATTGCAGAAGGTTCCGGCAGAATCAGCGCATGCTCCTCGGCAACCCCTTTTTTCGTAAAATAGAACAAGCCGGTAAGATCATAGATTCGAATCCTGCTCAGGGAAAACACATAATTTCCCGGCTCACGGATTGTCACACGGCAATCCTTTCTGACAAGCTGCTTTTTCCCTTGTTTTAAAACAAGGTGCACCTTCTTTCGTCTTTTGTCGGAGCATTCTCCATAGCGCACCGTCACCCGCACTTTTGTAAAAGGCATTGCAAAATGGTTGTGAATCATTACCTGAACATAGAAGGGTCTGTGATTTTCCGTAATACGAATCGGGATGCGGATATCACCTGTAATTTTTCTACAGAGAAGAAGCAGATAAACAAAAGCGCACACCAAAAGCACCGCCCCGGAAAAACCGAGCAGTGCAAATGCTGTGCTCTCATATATGATTGACATATAAAGGATCAAAAGTACAAAAATTAGTGCCCGAATAAAGCTACTCACGGTAATCTGCCCTCTCCATATAGGAAGCCGGCTGTCTGATGTTTTTTAGAATTTCCTCAAGCACAGCCTCTTCCGTCACCCGCGTAACTCTCGCTTTGGTATTTAACACAATGCGATGCTTTGCTACATCAAGAAAGATTTCCTCCACATCCTCCGGCACAACATATGCCCTGCCCTGCAAAAATGCCCATGCCTTTGCCATTTTCGTGCATGCAATCGTGCCCCTTGGACTGACTCCAAGTTCGATGTATGGATTCTCTCTGGTGGCCTGCATCAGCTTCGCAATATAGGCGTAGATATGATCATGCATATACATTGCTTCCACTTTTTCCTTTAAAGCAACAAGCTCCTCCGCTCTTATGATTGCGCGGATCTGTTCCATTGTAACGCCATTCGTTTTTCCCTTAGCAATTGCAACCTCACTTTTTAGATCCGGATATCCCATGCTCATACAAATCATAAAACGGTCTAACTGTGATTCCGGCAAAAGCTGGGTTCCCGCACTGCCCTTCGGATTCTGTGTAGCAATTACCACAAAAGGTTCCGGAACTCTCCGGCTTGTACCATCTACCGTCACAATTCCTTCTTCCATAACCTCAAGAAGCGCCGATTGCGTCTTAGGAGAAGTACGATTGATTTCATCTGCAAGGAAAAGATTGCACATAATTGCTCCCGGATAATAGGAAAACGTCCCTGTCTCCTTTTTGTACATGCTGAATCCAAGAATGTCAGCAGGCATTACATCCGGGGTAAACTGCACCCGGTGATTTTTCAGATCCATTGCCTTAGAAAAAGCCATGGCAAGTGTTGTCTTTCCCACTCCCGGAACATCCTCAATCAGAATGTGTCCTCCGGCCAGAATTGCAGCTAATGCCTTCTTTACGCACTCGTCTTTTCCGGTAACAATCTTTTTTACCTCTTCTATTACTGATAACGCTTTCTGATATTCCGTATTCATAAAAACCTCTCTGCGCAGGGACATTCCTTTCGCCACGACCAGCGCCCTTTGGCTTTTTGTTTTTGGCCAAGAAAAGGAACTCCCTATATAAATGTTTTATCAATTTCTATTATATACTTTTTTTGCCCACCTGTATAGAACAGTTCTTTGGGTCCCCAAAGCATCCATATCAGTTTTCTCCTTTGGGGAACAGCTACTCGACTGAGTAATCAGAACCACCGGCTTAGCCGGTGGTTTGTTCACGCCCTATAAGGGCTCGTT
>JBJENM010000021.1:0-4937 GCA_051880175.1 Agathobacter sp.
ATTTATTGCGAATTTAGTACCGCTACGCTTTTTACAAACGAGAGTGGGTTCTGACTCGAATATGCAAATTCATTTGGGAACACATTCCTGAAATGGGAGTATTACAATTTCTATGCCAGGCATTCCCAAGCTTTATTTCTTGATCAGGCGACCTTTTCCTAAATGAAGCTTCATGATGTACCAAAGCTCGGTAGCAATGAAGATAGATGAGTAGGAACCGCAGATCAAACCAACCATAAGCGGAAGTGCGAACTCACGGATAGATGCTACACCAAGGATAAACAGGAACAATACCATGATGAAGGTTGTGATGGAAGTATTGATACTTCTTGATAAAGTCTGGGTAAGAGACTTATTTGCAACCGCAGCAAGGTTCTCCGGAGTCGGAGTTGTAACACTGTGCATATTCTCTCGGATACGGTCAAAAATAACGATTGTATCGTTGACAGAATATCCAACGATGGTAAGCATACATGCGATGAAGGTATTACCAACAGAAATACGAATCAGGGCATATGCGGTAAGTACAACGAGTACGTCATGTACAAGTGCTGCGATTGCACTTGCTGCAAAACGAATATCCTTGAAACGGAACCAGATGTAAAGAAGCATACAGATACATGCTACTACAACCGCAAGGATTGCATCTGCTCTCATCTCACTGCTGATGGTTGAGCTGATACTCTGAGATTCCACAAGAACTGCTCCAAAGTTATCAGCAAGAGCATTGTCAACAGCCTCACGCTGTTCCTGAGTCAGGGTACGTGTCTTTAATACCACATTTGTTGTTCCATCTACGGTAGTAGCCTGAATGGCGTTATCTCCAATCACATCAGCTACAACAGGAACAACCTCTTTCTCCACCTGTTCGATGGTGTAGTTTGTTCCCATATCAACAGTTGTTGATGTTCCGCCCACAAACTCAAGGCTGTAATTTAACGCTCTGTTTCCGCTTCCTGCATTAACTGCCATACCGATAAATCCGGCAACAATCACAACAAGAGAAATCACAAAATAAAGGATTCTGCGCTTCATAAAGTCGATAGACTTGCGCTCCTTTGCTCTTCCATAAAGCTTCTCTGACTTAAATCCAACAGCATAGAGAGCCTTCATCAAAAATCTTGACACAACAAGTGCGGTAAACAGAGATAAAATGATGGAGATCATAAGGGTATAAGCAAAGCCCTTTACTGTACCGGAGCCTAAGAACATAAGAACCAAGGCTGCGATAAAGGTGGTGATCTGACCATCTAAGATTGCAGAGGAGGACTTTTTAAATCCGTCTGTCATTGCGACAGCGATTGTCTTGCCGGAAGCAATCTCCTCACGGATACGTGAGTAAATAATTACATTTGCGTCTACCGCCATACCGATACCAAGGATGACACCGGCGATACCTGGTAAGGTAAGTGTTACTTCGAACCAGTAAATAAAGTTCACAACCAGTGAGGTATAAAGTAAAAGTGCAACGGATGCAACCACACCGGAAATACCATACATGATGATCATGAATACCATAACAAGTGCAAGACCGATCAAAGCAGCCTTAACACTGGTAGAAAGTGCCTGTCCGCCAAGCTGTGCTCCTACCACATTGGACTCTAACTCTTCCAGCTCCAGCTTCATTGCACCGACACGGATAAAGGTTGCCAGCTCGTTGGCCTCTTCGTAATCGCCCATTCCGTTAATGACACATTTTCCGTCAAGAATTGCTGCGCTTACACGTGGCACGCTGATGAAATGTCCGTCGTAGTAGATACCAATAGACTGTCCTGCCGCATAAGCTGCTGTGGTAGCCTGTCCGAAAATATCTGCTGCGCTGTCATTGAACTGCAGGGAAACCACAGGCTCCTGGGTTCCAAGGGTTGAATTTGTCTCATAAACCGCGCTTGCAGACTGTACATCCTCACCGGTCAGAATAACAGAACCATTTGCAATTAAGGTTTCGATATCTGATGTCAGTGAATATGGAGACCATTCCGGATGCTCAGCGGCGATGGTGCTGTCATACTCATAGTTTGCATTGCCATCTGCATCGGTCTGTGTGATAAAATACAGATTTCCCGGATTACCAAGCTTTGCAAGAACTGCATTTGCATCATATACACCGGGAATTTCTACTGCAATACGATCGTCTCCGATCTGGTATACCGAATACTCGGTTGTTGCAATTGTATTATCTCCTTCGATACGCTGTTCAAGCTTTGCAATGGTGTCGTCAATATCTGTCTGTGATGGGTTCTCATCCTTTATGCGGTATGTAATTGAAACACCACCGGATAAGTCCAAACCAAGTTTGATTCCTGCTGCATCTGTAACACCATCGCCCTTTTTCTGGCTGGCGCTTGTAACAGAAACCGTTGTCGTTGCAAGATATCCCATTCCGATCAGGAATGCGAGGATAAGAGCAATGACGATGAATCCTCTACTCTTTTTCATTTTCTTTTCCTTCCTTTATTCTTCCTCATTATCTGCCTCTGCGGCTTTTATCATAATCGCACATTCAATGCGCTTTTTCTGAAGTTCACAGCCCAAATCATAGGCATCTGTGATGGTTCCGTGGAAATTGTATGAGTTTGCAGCACATCCGCCGCTGCAATAAAATCTTGCAAAACAACTTCTGCACTTTTCCTTTGCGTATACATTACAGCATTTGAACTCATCCCGAAGCTCGGTTGCTTTGATGCCGTCCCACACATTTCCCATCAGGAAATCTTCATTTCCTACAAACTGATGGCATGGGTACAAATCTCCCCATGGCGTTACCGCAAGATATTCCGTTCCCGAACCACATCCGGACAAACGCTTGTACACGCAGGGCCCGCCCTCAAGATCAATCATGAAATGGAAGAAATTAAAGCCATTTCCTTCTTTCTTGCGGCGAACCATCTCTGCTGCCAGCTTGTCATACTCTTCAAAAAGGACCGGAAGATCCGATTCCTGCAATGCATACTCATCCGTCGGCTGCGCCACAACCGGCTCCACGGAAATCTGCTTAAATCCAAGATCCGCAAGATGAAGTACATCCTTGGAAAAATCGGTATTAAAATGTGTGTAGGTTCCACGCACGTAATACCTGTCCTGATTACGGCTCTCGGCCAGCTTTTGGAACTTTGGAACAATCAGATCATAGCTTCCCGCACCCTTGCGGAAGGGTCTCATGCGGTCATGAACTTCCTTTCGTCCGTCAATGCTCAACACCACATTGTCCATCTCTTTGTTGGCGAATTCCATGACATCATCATTTAACAGCACACCGTTTGTCGTAAGGGTAAAACGAAAATGCTTATCGTGAAGCTTTTCCTGTTCTCTTCCGTATGCAACGAGCTGCTTGACCACATCAAAATTCAAAAGAGGCTCTCCGCCGAAAAAGTCAACCTCAAGGTTTCTTCTCGAACCGGAATTTGCAATCAAAAAGTCGAGGGCCTGCTTTCCTGTCTCATAGGACATCAAAGCTCGTCTGCCATGATACTCTCCCTCTTCTGCAAAACAATACTTACAGGCAAGGTTACAGTCATGAGCAATATGTAAGCAAAGTGCTTTCACCACGGTCTGACGCTTTTTGAAATCGATGATATGCTTCTCGTAAACATCCTCGGTAAAAAGCTCCCCATCATCCTTTAAAGCCTGTACTTCGTCGATTGCCTCTTTGATCTCACTCTCCGGATACTGTGCTGACAGCTTCTTTACAATTTCCTCTGCACAGTGCTCTTCAAATAAAGCGATCACATCATAGGTAACATCATCCACTACGTGAATTGCGCCGCTATTTACATCCAGGACAATATCATAGCCGTTGTTCTTGTACTGATGAACCACTATAATATTCCTCTCTTTCTATTCTCTTATCTTAATTTTAATCCCTTTTCGGATAAGTGTTCCTGAATGAACTTTGCTATTTAAATCAGAACGTTTAAAAAGCGTCGGCACTTAATGAGCAATTTATTGCGAATTTAGTACCGTTACGCTTTTTACAAACGAGAGTGGGTTCTGATTCAAATATGCAAATTCATTCAGGAACACTTATCCGAAATAGGATTAATATTTTGCTTTGCGAACAAAACGACCGTTCGCGGTGCGTGCGGTCGTTTTCTACAATAACATATTGAATTCGTACAGTCTTATTTGTACTGCTCGCAGGTCTGGTTTCCTACTGTACAAGAAGTCTTGCAAGCGGACTGGCAAGAGGTCTGGCACTCACCACAGCCACCCTTCTTGATGGTGTTCTGTAATTTTCTTGTATTAAGTGTCTTTACGTGCTTCATAAGATTTCACTCCTTTTTCGCTCTTCTTGGGGAGCACATGGCTCGCCTATCTTTGGTATTATAGCACAAGTATTTGCATATGGGAAGCATTTTTTTATGATACTGATGCCCTATTTTCGCGTCATTTCACCGCATACCGCCGACAGAGTACACAGAATAAATATGAAAATACATACCCATCCCTTCTTAAGTGCACCGCCGTTTGCCACCAGGGATGCAATCAGAAGCGTCACAAAATACAGCCCTCCGATTCCCATTCCCCAGAAAAAACGCTGGTGCCGGATTTTTTTCCCCAGCAGAAACCCGCCGAAGTAGCCGCTGATCACATAGACTACAGTCACTCCAAGCTGGGCGATCCATCCCGCGAGATCCAATCTATAAACCATAAATGAAAGAACAAGTAAAAGCAGCACCGTAAGCAGATACATCAGAAAAAGCGTAGTGAGGATATACATCCATCGTTCCCTGTACAGTTTCATAAATAAAAATCCCTCCCACAGTTTTGTCTATTAAGACTATATGTGGGAGGGAAGAAAATTAGTACTTTTTCAGAAATTGAAAGTCACACTTTCACTATTAAAATTACTCCCATTTCGGAATTGTGTTCCTGAGAATGAATTTTGTTATTTGAATCAGAACGTTTAAAAAGCGTCGGTACTTAATGAGCAATTT
>JBJENM010000022.1:0-4915 GCA_051880175.1 Agathobacter sp.
CGCTTTTTAAACGTTCTGATTCAAATAGCAAAATTCATTCTTAGGAACACAATTCCGAAAAGGGATAAATAAACCGGAAGAAATCAAGTAGGAGAAACGTGTATATGAAAATTTCTCAAACATCGGGTGTGCCGATTTATCAGCAGATCGCTGATAGCTTCAGAGAACAAATTTTAGCAGGAAAATACAAAGAAGGAGAGTACCTGCAGTCCATCCGTTCTCTGGCAAAAGAACTGTCCATCAGTGTTATTACAACCATGAAAGCATACGAAATCCTGGAGCAGGAGGGGCTTGTCACAGCTGTCCAGGGAAAGGGATTCTATGTGAATGCCATGGATACGGAACTGTTACAGGAGCAGCACAGGAGAAAGGTAGAGGAATCACTTCTGGAAGCAATTGCGGCTGCAAGAGTAGCAGGTATGAGTAATATAGAATTGCAAGAGACTCTTTCTGCACTCATACAGGTTGGAGAATTAGAGGATTGAGTTTTGGGAAGAAAAAGGAGTTAAGAAAATGGAATCGATTACACCGATTATAAAATGTGAGAACCTAACAAAAAAATTTAAGCACTTTACGCTGGATATTCCGGAGCTTGTAATTCCGAAGGGATATTGTACTGCCCTCATCGGAGAAAATGGTGCCGGTAAGACAACGCTTTTAAATTGCCTGGCAGGAATTCGAAGAGATTACACCGGAAACCTGACATTTTTTGAACAGTATACAGACAGGGACAGGGAATTAAACCCATATGTAAAGGAACATATCGGTTACACAGGACCAAATCTTTATTTCCTTCCGAACTGGACAATTCGTCAGATTCGCGAGCTTGGAGGAATGCTGTTTGATACCTTTGATGTGAAGGAATTTGACCGCATTATGGATGAAATTGGAATGGCAGATAACGGAAAGATTGATCTTTCGAAAAAGGTTTCGGATTTGTCCAGCGGAAACCGGATGAAGCTTGCCATAGCCTTTGTCCTTGCAAGAGATACCCAGTGCCTGATTTTAGATGAGCCGGCTTCTCCCCTTGATCCGTTGATGAGAGATAGACTTTGCGAAATCTTAAGGGATTATCTGGTAAGCCGTGAGGGAGAGCGCACCGTATTCTGCTCCACCCACAATGTGGCTGATATGGAACAGGTAACAGATTATGCGGTCTTCCTGGAGAACGGAAGAGTTGTTGAGCAGGGATTTGTGGAGGAACTGAAGGAAAAGTATATTCTTGTAAAAGGAGAAACGGAGGATATCGAAGCGGCAAAGAATGTACTGTACTCCATTTCTGTAAACAGATATGGATTTGAAGGAATTTGTCTGGCACAGAATCTGGATAAACTGGCAGGTATGGATATTTTGACCGAGCAGCCAACCTTAAATCAGATTACTGTGGCAATTATGAAGGCAAACACAAAAATGCAGGGGTAGGTGATTAAAATGAAATTGTTTAAGGCATTTACCATTTTTTATCCGAGAAGATACCGGGCAATTCTTGGAGGACTTCTGGCCTTTTTCCTTCTCTGGAATACGCTTGTTCCGATTGTTATAGGAAACGGATTGCAAGCGTCAATCTCCACCATGTTCCTTGCATTGATGGGAATTGTAGTGCTGTATGGCGATATGGAAGTGTTTGCCGGAATCTATAACCGGGAAGGCGGACAGATTGCAAGCTGTCAATCCAGCTTTTATGGGGAAAAGACCATAGCACTTGGAGTTCTGGCAGATCGAATTGCCATGTTCCTTTGGATTTTCATTGTCGGAATTGTGCAGTTTGTCTGGGGAAAGGCATTTTTCCCACAATCCATCTGGAGTATGATTACCGGATGTGCCCTTGTCTATTCCATTGTTTCGATTGGAGTAAATCTGAATCGATTTTTTGTTACTACGTTGGGCGTGATGTTTGCAAGTATGGTGGAAGGAAGTCTGGCATCGGCAGGCTCGTTGGTATTTTTACTTATTTATCCTGTCGGAACCTGGTGGTCTGCTGTCCTTTCTGTGGCACTTGCAGTTCTTGTGACGGTGGCAACGGTTCTTATTGCGTCGCATTTTGTGAAAAGGAGTTATTGTGATGAATGATTTGAAAAAGAGTTTAAAGCTGATTACCTATTCGGTGGGAGTAAAAAGACAGTTTGCTATGGTAGCAGTGTTTCTTGTGATTGGAATTATCATTGAAATTGTAACGAAATGCTCTAATACGCTTGGGGGATTTTACATTGCGCTGGTGGGGGCTGTTCCGGGACAGATGCTCCTTCTTGTAACGGTTCCAAATGCCGTAAAGGCATCTCCCTGCTATCATAAGATTACTGTGCAGATGTTTGCAGTACTCAATTTCCTGTTTGAGTTATTCTGTTATACCATTGTTGTGGTTATTCATGGCATTTATGCGGCAGTAAATCCCGAAAGAGCAGATGTAAGCATGAATATGGTTTTTATCGTTGGAATGGTAGTGTTTATTGCCCAGGTACTTTATCCGATGATGTATAAGCATTATTGGATTACCTTCTTTGTCCTGCTGGCTGCAGTTATGGCATTGTTTGCACCGTTAGGACCGTTCATCTATGGATATCAAAGCATGCATTTTCCGATACCTGTATACGTGCTGGGCGGATATGCGCTGGTAGTGCTTGGAATGCTTGGAAGTATGCTGGTGAATCACATTTTCTATAAGCACGAGCTGGACCCGATGACCTATAAGTCCATGATGAAGAAGATCGACGGAAGCTTTTAAGAATCCCATTTTACAAATGTGTGTCTGAATGAATTTGCGTATTCCAATCAGAACCCACTCTCGTTTGTAAAAAGCGTAACGGTACTAAATTCGCAATACATTGCTCATTAAGTACCGACGCTTTTTAAACGTTCTGACTGGAATAGCAAAATTCATTCATAGACACACAAAAGTAAAAAGAGAGTATTAAAATGCTAGTTTTTTCACGATAAAGTGGATATAATGGGAAGGTAACTGTATGTATACAGTTACCTTTTTTTCTGTTATGGAGATAAGGAAAATGAGAAAAGGAGCAGTTATGGCAGAATTGTATGATCTTGCAATTGTGGGAACCGGACCGGCGGGAATATCCGCAGCACTTACCGCAAAGGCAAGAAATTTGAATTTTATCTGGTTCGGAAGTAAAGACTTAAGCGCGAAGGTGGAGAAGGCGCAGCTTGTGTCCAATTATCCCGGACTTTTCCAGGTAAGCGGAACAGAACTGAAGGATGCTTTTTTCAGTCAGATTGAAAAGGAACAGATTTCGATTACGGAGAAGAGCATCAATCAGATTTTTAAAATGGGAAAAAACTATGCACTTTTTTCCGGGCAGGAATCCTGGATGGCAAAGACGCTGATTCTTTGTATGGGAACCGCACCCCAGACCACCATTTCGGGGGAGGAGGAATTCTTGGGAAGGGGCGTAAGCTATTGCGCAACCTGTGATGGCAGATTGTATAAGGATAAGACCATTGCCGTCATTTGTACGACACCAAAGTTTGAGGAAGAAATTGAGTTTTTGGCGGATCTTGCAGGCAAGGTTTATGTCTATGCGACCTATAAGGGTTTTTCACTGACTAGGGACAATCTGGAGCTTAGGAAAAGCTATCCCGCAGAAATTATTGGAGAAAACCTGGTAAATGCCATTGTGGAGCGGAAGCTTCCGGGGCAGGAGAAGGGAGAAATCCTTGCCGTTGACGGCGTCTTCTGCTTAAAAGACAGCTATAGTCCGGTGAGCCTGCTGAAAGGGCTGGAGATGGAAGATAATCACATCAAGGCAGACCGTATGCAGCAGACAAATTTAGAGGGCGTATATGCGGCCGGAGACTGCAGCGGAAGACCATATCAATATGCAAAGGCTGTGGGTGAGGGAAATGTGGCAGTACATAGTGCTGTGGAATATTTGCATGAGGAGAAAAAGAATGTCGAAACTGATATTTTTTGATATAGACGGAACGCTGTGGGATGAGCGCATGAAAATCCCGGAAAGTACAAAAGAAACCATAAAGAAGCTGAAGAAAAACGGTCATAAGACATTTATCTGCAGCGGAAGGGCAAAAAGCAACATTACCGATGAAGAACTGCTTTCTCTGGGCTTTGACGGAATCGTTGCAGCCTGCGGAAATCATGTGGAGATGGATGGAAAGATTCTATATGAATATCTGATTCCGAGTGAAACCGTAAAGGAAATGGTCCGGCTCTTTGATGAATGCGGCATGCCGGTTGTGCTGGAAGGCCCACAGAAGCACTGGATTTCGCCAAAAGGCTTTGAAGCAGATCCGTTTATCGACTATCTGTTTGAATCCATGGGGGAAACCGCAGTACAGTTAAACGGCTACGATGAGGATATTGTCATCAATAAATTTTCCGCAGATGTACTTCCCACCACAGATTATAAGAGACTCCGAAAGGAACTGGATGGCAGATTTGACTTTATCGAGCATGATGGAGTGATTATTGAGGTAGTTCCAAAGGGAAGCTCAAAGGCAACTGGAATTAAGTGGCTGTGTGAATATCTCGGGGTGGACGTTAGTGATACCTATGGTATCGGAGACAGCGCAAATGATCTGGATATGCTTTCCTTTGTCGGGCATGGAATTGCAATGGGAAATGGTTCAAAGGCAGCAAAGGATGCGGCAGAATATATCACAACGGATATTCATGAGGATGGAATCCGGCATGCTATGGAGCACTATGGATTGATTCCTTGAGAATAGTCGGAGACCAATATAAACTCCCATTTTGGAAAAGTGTTCCCGAATGAATTTGCATATTTGAATCAGAATTGTGGAATTTGGCAAGATTTGAGGTATTGGAACTGTCGTATACCTAAAATCCTTGAAAAACAGCCTCAAATTGCGGGTTTTTCATGCGAATTGTAGTCAAGTCCATATTTGTGTGTAAATTCATCTTCCAGCTATATTAAGTTTGTTT
>JBJENM010000023.1:0-20944 GCA_051880175.1 Agathobacter sp.
AATTTATTGCGAATTTAGTACCGCTACGCTTTTTACAAACGAGAGTGTGTTCTGAATCGAATATGCAAATTCCTTCAGGAACACTTCTCTAAACTAGAACACTTTTTATCGCTCCTCACGGAAATACCCAAGTCCCAGACTTGCCGGCGGCTGGTTTTCCCGCTTGTTCCTCATACTGGTAAGAATAAGAACGATAAGGGTAACCACATAAGGAATCATCTTATAGATTTCCTTCAATTCCATATGGTCCATTCCTGTTGGAATGTACAGATACAAAATGTAAAGTCCTCCGAACAGAATGGATGAGAAAATACCTACATTTGGTCTCCAGATGGTAAAAATAACAAGGGCGATTGCGAGCCAGCCACGATCACCGAAGGCATCGTTTGACCAGACACCGCAGGCATAATCCATGACATAGTAAAGTCCGCCAAGACCGGCAATCATACATCCGAGACAGGTTGACACATATTTATATCGAATGACGTTAATTCCTGCCGCATCAGCGGTATTCGGACTCTCTCCCACGGCGCGAAGATGCAGTCCCACACGGGTCTTCTTCATCACATAGGAGCAGACAATTGCAATCACAATTGCAAGGTATGCCAAAAATCCATAGGATAAAAACAACTTTCCAAATGCGCCGAGCTTTCCTGCAAAAGAAAGTGACTTGCTAAAGTAACTGCTTGTAGCAGAAAGGGCAATGGAAGGTACTTCACTTCCGGAAAGCTTAATCAGCGAACCTCCGAAGAAGTTACCAAAGCCCACACCGAAGGTGGTCATTGCAAGACCGGTCACATTCTGATTTGCCCGGAGTGTGACGGTAAGGAAGCAATAAATCAGTCCCATAATAAGCGATCCAAGAAGGGAACAGAGCATGGGAATGGAAACTGCCAGAAAGCCATTCACATTTCCACCGCAGGACTGCTCATAAAAGAAGGAACCAATGACACCGCTGATTGCTCCCACATACATAACACCCGGGATTCCAAGATTTAAGTTTCCGGATTTTTCTGTAAGGATTTCACCGGTACATCCATATAAAAGCGGTATTCCCTGCACAACTGCACGAGGGATAAAGGTCACTAAATCGATCATGATGCTTTCTCCTCCTTTCCGTTCTTTTTGCGGAAGCTGATCTTATAGGTGATAAAGAATTCGCATCCGATAATGAAGAAAAGAATAATTCCTGTCAAAATATCCGAAAATGAATGATTCAGACCAAAGGCCGTTGAAATTTCGCTTGCTCCGCGGTTTAAGAACACGATAAGGAAGCTTGCAAAAATCATATAAATTGGGTTGAACTTTGCCATCCAGGATACCATAACTGCGGTAAATCCTTGTCCGTCTGTGATGGTGGTGGTAATGGTATGATTGATACCCGCAACCAGAAGTAATCCCACAAGTCCGCAGATGGCACCGGATAAAAGCATGGTGCGGATAATGACCTTTGACACCTTAATTCCCACATAGCGTGCCGTCTGTTCACTCTCACCTACCACAGTAAGCTCATATCCATGCTTGCTGTAATTTAAGTAAATATACATGGCAATGGTCACGACAACCGCAACGATGATTGCCAGCAGGTATTTGGAACCTGCAATCTGAGGAAGCCAGCCCTCATTGCCATTCTGATTAATGATACCAATCTTTCCGGACCCCTTCGGCACTTCCCAGTATACAGTAAAATATGCCACGAGCTGAATTCCGATGTAGTTCATCATCAGGGTGGAAAGGGTCTCATTCGTATTCCACTTTGCTTTTAAAACAGCCGGAATGAATGCCCAGAAGGCTCCTGCTGCAATACTTGCCACAATCATAACCGGAATCAGAACTGCATTGGAAAGCTTCCCGCCAAGGCAAATCATGCAGGCTGCTGCTGCAAGGCCTCCGATTAGTACCTGTCCTTCTCCACCGATATTCCAGAAACGCATTTTAAATGCCGGTGTAAGTGCAAGGGAAATCAAAAGCAAAATGGACATGCTCTGTAACGTTACCCAGGTTTTTCTTGCGGAGCCGAATGCCCCACGAAAGATTGCTGCGTAAATCGAAATCGGATTATCTCCGGTTAACACCATGGTTACGATTGCACAAACAATCAGTGCCGCAAGGATTGCGACTGCACGGATGCCCATAGACTTGTACCACGGAAGGACATCACGCTTTGAAATATGTATAAACGGCTCATGATTTTCTGCTTTAGCCATTGTTTTGTCCTCCTATCTGTGTCATCATCATTCCTACCTGGTTTTTATCTGCGGTAGGGCCATCCACGATTCCGCTTACCTTTCCGCCGCAGAGAACCAAAATCCGGTCTGACAACTCTAATAGTACATCCAAATCCTCTCCGACGAAGATGACCGCCACACCTTTTTCCTTCTGCTCATTGATCAGGTCATAGATTGTATAGGCAGAATTGATGTCCAGTCCTCTTACCGCATATGCGGTCAGAAGAACTGTCGGCGCAGAAGAAATCTCTCTTCCCACCAGTACCTTTTGTACATTACCGCCGGAAAGACGTCTGACCGGAGTCGTAATTCCCGGAGTAACAACCTCAAGATCCTCTACGATGTTTTCTGCCAGTTCCTTTGGAGCTTTCCGGTCTGCAAAAATCGTTTTTCCCTTTCGGAAGGAACGAAGGAGCATGTTATTTGTAATGTCCATATTTCCCACCAGCCCCATTCCGAGACGGTCCTCGGGAACAAAGGAAAGTGTAACTCCCATATCTGCTATTTTTCTTGGGTCCAAGCCAAGAAGCTCCGTGGTCTTCTCATCGGAAATAAAGGTCACGCTTCCGCTCTCCGTCTTCTGAAGTCCCGCAATTGCTTCTAAAAGCTCCTTCTGTCCGCAGCCGGAGATTCCGGCGATACCGAGAATTTCTCCGCTGTTTGCGGTAAAGGAAACATTGTCTAATTTGATAATTCCTTCTTCATTCTTTACCGTTAAATTCTCCACTTTAATTCGAGGTTTTGGATCAACCGGCTTATTACGCTTGATGTTCAAGGAAACCGTTCTGCCCACCATCATATTGGTCATTTCCGTTGCATTGGTATCCTTTGTCATCATATCTCCGATATACTGTCCTTTGCGAAGTACCGCAACCCGGTCCGAAATCGCCTCCACCTCATGCATCTTATGTGTGATGATGATAATTGCCTTGCCATCCTTTTTCATATTTCGCATAACATGAAACAGCTTCTCGGTCTCCTGTGGGGTAAGAACCGCAGTCGGCTCATCCAAAATCAGAATATCAGCCCCCCGATATAATACCTTAACGATCTCAACGGTCTGCTTTTCCGATACAGACATGTCGTAGATTTTTTTGTTTGGATCTACGTCAAACCCATATTTTTCACAAATTTCTTTGATTTTTGCCGTTGCTGCTTTTATATTAAGCTTCCCTTTCTGTCCAAGGGTAATATTCTCTGCAGCGGTAAACACATCAATTAATTTGAAATGCTGATGAACCATTCCGATTCCAAGCCTATACGCATCCTTTGGGGACGCGATTACTTCCTCTTTTCCATTGATAAAAATTTGTCCTTCATCCGGATAATAAATGCCGGAGAGCATATTCATAAGCGTTGTCTTTCCACTACCGTTTTCTCCTAACAGCGCAAGAATCTCTCCTCTGTTTATTTCAAGATCCACCTTTTCATTTGCCACCACAGAACCAAATGTCTTCGTGATGTTCTTCATGGCTACAGCAGCAATTTTGCTTTCCATGGGCCGTTCTCCTTTTGATAAATGAAATACGTAACTGGGTTTTGCATATGTGTCCAAAATCGACACATTTCATATTATACCCTATTATAAGAAAAAAGGGGGCGCTAATTTAACGTCCCCTAAATTTTTTTTCATCCAATATTTCCTTCTTACAGATCAGCGTTTTATTAGAATGCTGTATCAAGAAGAGAAATTCCATCGATATTTAAGTTGAAGTAAGGTGCAGAACGGAATCCTTCTCCAGACTCGCTGAAGTATCCGTCAACGATAACCTCATGATCTCCTTCATAGTTTGGATCGGTATCAACGTCAGCCATATAAGAAGTAAGTGCAGCACCATCAACAGTAAAGGTCGCTGTATCAAATACATGAAGGTTTCCTGCAACGATATCTGCAGAAGCAGCATCGATAGCTTCCTGTGTTCCTTCTGCTGCAGCGCTTCCAAGATCGGTAAGAACTACAGAACCGGTCTCGATTGTTCCGGACCAGTCTGTTGCGATTGCTGTTCCGTTGTTCATGCAGTCGAAGCAGTACTCGAAATATGGTACCCAGTTAATTCTGGAAGAAACGATAAAGGTGTTCGGGCATGCGCTTGCGGTACTTCCGTTGTAAGAAACGTCAGGTACACCTGCGGTCTCACAAGCAGTTGGAGCACCCATGGAGTCTGCATGCTGGCTGATCAGTACGCAGCCATTCTCGATAAGCTTGTTTGCGCCTTCCTTCTCAGCAGTCTCATCATACCATGATCCGGTAAAGGTAACTTCCATGGTAACAGATGGGCAAACACTTCTTGCTCCAAGGAAGAAAGATGTATATCCGGAAATAACCTCTGCATAAGTAAATGCACCAACATATCCCATTTTAGCCTGATCCTCGGTAATCTCACCGGCTTCGATCATCTCGTTTAACTTCATACCAGCTGCGATACCTGCAAGATAACGTCCCTCGTAGATAGAAGCAAATGCATTATGGTAATTGTCTAAGCCCTCTGTATGAGCCTTTGTTCCGGTTGCATGGCAGAACTGAACGTCTGTATATTCCTTTGCAGCTTCGATCATGTAATCCTCATGTCCAAAGCTATCTGCAAAAATGAAGTTGCATCCATTGTCTGCAAGCTCACATGCAGCTTCGTAACACTCCTGTCCTTCCGGAATGTTTGTCTTGATTTCGTACTCAATACCAGCCTTCTCACAAGCTTCTTTTGCTGCGTTAAGGAAGTTTAAGTCATAAGTAGAGTTCTCATCATGAAGGAAAATAAATCCAGCCTTGATGTTGGAAACAGTCTCTACGGATGCTCCCTGTTCTGTGGAAGCCTGGGCATTGTTTGATGCATTGTTTTCTGAAGCAGAACCACAAGCAACAAGTCCAAGTGCCATAACAAGTGAAAGTACAAGTGCAGTAATCTTTTTCATTGTTTTTCTCCTCTTTTAATTAAATTGTTTTTGGTCAGCCTACTACGCCGACTATGAAAAAAATCTTAGCAAAACCACAAATGAAATTCAATACGAAAAATGTTGAAAAATGAAAGTTTTATCATTTTTTTTCAGACAATTTGAACAAACAAAAGGAAAGCATTGCTGCTTTCCTTAATCTCTTGACTCTATCACGAGTAAAATACCTTCTTTTACCTGAATAACAGCCTCTTCATCCTCAATCTGGTTGCTGATTCCTAGGGTATTAAATCCCCCAAGATTACTCTCGGACAGATTGTACTTAAAGCCGGTCAGAGTAACGCCCTTTGTACACGCACCGTAAGGAAGAATGGACACAAAGGTTCCATACTGTTCCTTCTTTGGGATGGTAAGGCAATCCTTTACCAGACGAATGCGATTGTGTTCATCGTAAATCAAAATCTCTACATCATTCTCGATTCCGATTCCAAGAAGAGCAATATTCCCCAGCACATGATCGATTCGCTTTCCCGTGGCGCCGAAAATGACAAGCTTCGTCATACCTCTGCTGATTGCATCCCGGATTGCATACTCGGTATCCGTATCATCCTTGATAGGGCTGAGCTCAATCATCTCTACCCGCTCATTCTGTTTAAAATAAGAAAGTGCCTCTTTTCCAACCGAATCAAAATCTCCCACAATGATATCCGGTGTCAGATGATGTCGGTACAACACCTCCATTCCTGCGTCTGCTGCAATGATAAGGTCGTATCCTCCCTTTTTTATCTGCTCACAAATCAGTTCATCGTTTACTTTTCCGCCCCCGATAATTAGTCCCTTCATTTTTCTCTCCTTCCCCAGATAGAAAGCTACGCGTTCAAAATATTTAAAAAGCCTGTCACATTTTCTTCGATATCACCGGAAAAAACAGCATTCCCCGCAACAATAATATTGGCTCCTGCCGAAAGTAAGGTTTCCACATTGCAAAGATTCACTCCGCCGTCAACCTCAATATCCGCCTTATTTCCTGTTTTGAGAAGCAACTGCCGCAATTCTCTTACTTTTTCTACGGTGTAGGGAATCAGTTCCTGTCCGCCAAATCCCGGGTTTACCGTCATAATCAAAATCATATCCACCTTTGGCAGGATATAGCGAATGGATTCAATTGAGGTTGCCGGATTGAGTGCCACGCCGGCAAGCAGTCCCCTTTCTTTGATTGCATCTATGGTTCGATCCAGATGTCTGCAGGCCTCTGCATGAACCGTAATAATATCTGCTCCTGCATCAGCAAATTCCTGAATATACCGGATTGGTTCCTCAATCATCAAATGGACATCAAACATGCGGTCCGTACATTTGCGAATGCTCTTTATAACCGGAAGTCCAATGGAAATGCTTGGCACAAAATTTCCATCCATTACATCAATATGCACATATTGGGCTCCCGCCCGGTCTAACATTTTGATCTGCTCGCCTAAAATTGCATAATCTGCGGACAAAATCGATGGTGATAAACAGTTCATAACTGCCTCCTAATATTTCCTCATGTTCTTCATCTCATTATAGATCAGAACATAATTCTCATAACGTATTTTTGAAATCTTTCCAGCCGATAACGCTTCTTTTACTCCGCAATCCGGTTCATTCACATGACTGCATCCCTGAAATCTGCAATATGGTTCGAAAGGAAGAAACTCCGGATAGCATTTCCACAAATCCTCCTTTTCCATTCCCGGAGCATCCATGGAGCTGAACCCCGGCGTGTCCATAATAAAGGTATCCTCCATAATCGGTACGATTTGGGAATGTCTGGTAGTGTTCTTTCCACGCTCAATTTTTGCGCTGATATCTCCGGTTTCCATATGGAGATTACTTTGCAGACAGTTAATAATAGATGATTTTCCTACCCCGGAAGGTCCCGCTACAGTTGTTGTCTTCCCTTTCAGGCAGGCTTTTAGCGTCTCCATGTTCTCCCCTGTTTTTGTGCTGGTAAAAAGAACCGGGTATCCGGAAGCTTTGTAAATCTGTCTTAGCCTCTCTTTTTCCTCTTCCGAAATCAGATCGCACTTGTTAAAACAGATGGTAACCGGTACCTTCTGAAATTCCATCATACATAAAAAACGATCTAACAGATTAAAATTCGGTTCCGGTTTCGCGGCTGCAAAAATGACAAGGGCCATATCTATATTGGCAACCGCCGGACGAATCAGCACATTTTTCCGCGGAAGGATATGATCCACGTTTCCTGTAAGCTCGATTTCACTATCCTGTGTTTCCGTAATTTCTACCTGATCACCAATCAATGGTTTGATTCCATCTTTTCGAAAAGCACCCTTTGCTTTACATTCATAAATTCCGGTTCCTGCTACATAAACATAGTAGAAACCGGAAATTCCTTTCATAATCTTTCCCTGCATATATTATTGTTTTGTGAAAGTTACCGCGTAGGTCTCGCTGGTAGTTTTTTCCGTTGTATTTCCATCTTCATCCGTTACACTCGTATACCAGGTCACTTTAATGGTACCCGCAGAGGAGCCCTCAATTCCCGGAATGGAGATTGTATAGGTACTTCCGCCCTGCACACTTGCATGATTCCAGCTGCTTAAAACATTGCCGTTTCCATCATATAAGGTAATATCTGCAGCGGAAACTCCATCCGGAACAGCTAACTGGTAGTTACATACATATTTCACTTCTTCTGCCTGCGCAGCACCGGATCCGGTACTTACAGTAATTGAGATTGCACTTCCCTGTTCAACGGTCTTTCCTGCTTCAATACTCTGCCCGATTACGAGTCCTGCCGGATGGACATCACTACTTTCCTGCACAATAGTTACAGTAAGCCCTGCCGCAGAAAGCTCCGCCACTGCAGTATTCTGATCCTTTCCGATCACATTCGGTGCGGTGATAGCCTGTTTTCCCTGACTGATGATCAGCTTCACCGTTGATCCCTCTGCCACTGAATATCCGGTGGTCGGGTCCTGTGAAATAACAAGTCCGGCAGCTACTTCCTCACTGTATTCGTAAGTCTTATCCGGCACCAGTCCCAGTCCGGTCAGAAGCGAAACTGCATCTGCCTCTGCTTTTCCGGATAAGTCGGTAAGCGTAACCATTTTAACTGATGGGCCTCCCGAAATTACCAGTTCCACATAGCTTCCCTGGGAAACCTTTTCTCCCTCAGAAATACTTTGCCTTAATACAACACCCTGTGCTTCGTCGGACTCCTCCACAGAGATAGAAACCAATAATCCCAATCCCTGAATCTGAGAAATAGCAGCATCCTGTGAAAGGCCTACCACATTTACCATAGGAACCTGAGTCACGGTAGGAATCTCCTCCTGCTGTGTCTCGATTTGCTGGGTTTCTGTGGAAGGGGTCTGGTCATTGCCCTTCTTTCCGAATTTGAAAAGTCCAAACAGCATGCCCATAAAATAAATAATGACAATAACGATGATTGCTGCTACAACAATTCCCATGATGGTAACAGCCTTATCCATTTTCGGATTTAAAATGCCCTCATCTTCATCCTCATCCTCCTCGTCATCAAAGGAATCTGATTTCTTCTCATCCAGACTCTCCGGTTCCTTTGTATCCACTGACGGGCTGATGGATACGCTTTCCTTAATTTTGGAAATATCATCCTCGCTGATTACTTTTGTCTTTCCGTTGTCCACAAGAGGAGCAATGACCACAAAATCCTCATTTGGATTCATAAGGGATTTTCTAAGGTCTGCTAAAAGCTCTTCCATGGACTGATAGCGACGGTCCGGATTCTTCTGGGCACATTTTAATATGATTTTCTCTAAACTGATTGGAAGATTTTGCGCATATACGCTTGGAATTACCATTTCTTCCTGCAAATGCTGAATCGCAACAGCAACGGTGGTATCACCATCAAAGGGAACACGTCCGGTTACCATCTCGTACATCACGATACCAAGAGAATAGATATCGCTGCGGTTATCCACAAAGCCGTTTCTGGCCTGCTCCGGAGAAGCATAGTGAACCGATCCCATCACATCGGAGCTGATGGTGTTGGAAGAAGCAGCCCTTGCAATACCAAAATCGGTAACCTTCACCTTTCCTTCTGTGGAAATAATGATATTCTGCGGTTTGATATCCCGATGAATAATATTCTTGTTATGAGCAGACTCAATTCCTCTTGCCACCTGAATTGCAATGCTGATGGCCTCCTTGAAGGAAAGCTGTCCTTTCTTTTCGATGTAAGTCTTTAAGGTAATGCCCTCTACATACTCCATCACAATATAGTAGAGCCCCTCTTCACTTCCGACATCATAAATATTTACGATATTTGGATGCTCAAGTCCAGCTGCGGACTGTGCCTCCGAACGGAATTTTGCAACAAAATTGCGGTCTTCCGAAAATTCCTGCTTTAATACCTTAATTGCAACAAAACGACCTAATATATGATCCTTTGCCTTATATACATCAGACATTCCGCCTGCGCCGACTTTGCCGACAATTTCATATCTATCTGCTAAATACATTCCTACTGTTAACATCATTTCACCTCGTCCCCAAATGGTTTGATTACAATAGCGGTAATATTATCTTTTCCGCCATTCAGATTCGCCGCCTTAATCAGGTTGGTTACCTGTTCCTTCGGCTTTTGTCCAACGCTTATGATTTCTTTGATCTGTGCATCATCAACCATGTTGGTCAAACCATCTGTACACATCAAAATTGTATCCTTCGCATCCAGATCGACTTCAAAGAAATCCACCTCGATGCTGTCCGTCGCTCCCACCGCTCTGGTAATTATATTCTTATCCGGATGCTTTCTTGCCTGATTTTCATCCATCTCACCGAGTCTGACCATCTCCTCCACAAGGGAATGATCTCTGGTAATCTGCTTTATGCGGTCAGCGACAATATACAATCTGCTGTCTCCCACATTTGCAACAAAAAGCTTACGGCCGATGATTGTCGCAACAACAATCGTAGTCCCCATGCCCTTTTTTGCACTGTCCTCTTTCGCCTCAGCAATCAGCATATCGTTTGCTTTTATAATTGCTTCATTTATGATCGTAACCGGCTCTTCCTTCGAATTTCTCGCCACAGATGCGACTACTCGCTCAATCGTATACCTTGAAGCATACTCCCCTGCTTTATGGCCACCCATTCCGTCCGCCACAATAAACAGGTTCGGGAGATTTCCAACTGCCGTCTCTGACGCGAAGAAGTAGTCCTGATTCATTTCTCTTCGAACGCCGGTATCCGTCATGGAAAACGTTCTCATCCGTTTTGTTTCCTTTCTTTATATCTCTTTCGAAGCTGTCCACAGGCCCCATCGATATCCCGGCCCATTTCCCTTCTAATAGTAACATTTATTCCGTTTTTTTCAAGTTTATTTTTGAACGCCTCTATTACCGCAGCATTCGACTGAACAAAGTCGCGCTCCTTAATGGGATTCACCGGAATCAGATTGACATGACAATTCATGCCATGTATCAGCTCGGAAAGTTCCCTTGCATCCTCATCGGTATCGTTCACACCGCCCACAAGGCTGTACTCAAAGGTCACGCGTCTTCCGGTCTGTTCGAAATAGTATCTGCAGGCATCTACCACTTCATGAATATCGTACTTATTTGCCACCGGCATAAGCGCTAAACGCTTCTTCTGATTTGACGCATGAAGAGACAGTGCCAAGGTAATGGAAAGCCTTTTATCTGCAAGCTCCTTCATTCTCGGAACAATTCCGCAGGTGGAAACTGTCAGGTTCCGCTGGCTGATATTTAGTCCGTTTTCATCGGTAAGAAGCTCAATAAATTTTAAAAGATTGTCAAAGTTATCCATCGGTTCGCCGGTTCCCATGACAACCACATTGGAAATCCGCTCCCCGATATCCTTGCCGATCTGATAGATCTGGTCTAACATTTCCGCCGGAGTAAGCCCTCTTACAAGACCATCCAGAGTAGATGCGCAGAATCGGCATCCCATGCGGCAGCCCACCTGGGAAGAAATGCAGACAGAGTTTCCATGCTTGTATTTCATAAGAACGCTTTCGATTGCGTTTCCATCCTCCAGCAAAAACAGATATTTTCTCGTCCCATCCAGCTTGGAGATCTGTACCTCTTCCTTCTTTAGAGAAGTGAGGGTTGCTTTTGCAGCAAGCTCTGTGCGCAGTACCTTGGAAAGATTCGTCATTTCTTCAAAATCATCCACCTGCTTGATATGTATCCACTCATAGATCTGTTTGGCCCGAAAGGGCTTTTCTCCAAGCTCCTCGATAAATTTTTTTAGTTCCTCCACGTTCATGGACTTGATATCTGCTTTTTGTTCCATGGATCTATGAATTCTCCTTTTTTAATTCCCATTTCGGATGTGTGTCACTAAATGAATTTGCATATTTGAATCAGAACCCACTCTCGTTTGTAAAAAGCGTAGCGGTACTAAATTCGCAATAAATTGCTCATTAAGTGCCGACGCTTTTTAAACGTTCTGATTCAAATAGCAAAATTCATTTTCAAGAAACATACACTCGAAATGGAATTGTTTAAAAATTGTTCTATATATCTGCACTTATCCCCGCTTCATTTTTGCAATAAAAAATCCGTCGGCTCCTACTTCCCCCGGAAGCATCTGACGCTGTTCGATCAAAGAAAACTCAGGGAATTCCTTTATGAACCAGGACACATTCTCTTCGTTTTCTTTTTTATCAATCGTACAGGTGCTGTAGACCAGTATTCCACCATGCTTTACATAGGTGTGCACGGTACTTAAGATTTGTCTCTGTAAAGAGGCAAGCTCTTCCTCCTGCTCCTTTGACATCTTATATCGGATATCCGTTTTCTTGCCAAGAACACCAAGACCGGAGCAGGGAAGATCACAGATCAACACGTCCGCCTTTTCCACAGACGCCTCATCAAACACCGTGGCATCCCACATAACCGCTTTCATATTGGAAAGACCATGTCTTTCAATGTTTTCCTCGATCAACCCAATCTTATATTCGGTGAGATCTCTGGCCTCCACCATTCCGGTGCCACCTAATAGCTCTGCCAGGTGGGTGCTCTTTCCTCCCGGTGCGGCGCAGACATCAATGACATAATCATCCTTCTTTACATCTGCCGTCCTTGCAACCATCATGGAGCTTACATCCTGCACATAGAATTTTCCATCCAAAAATTCCTGAATGCCGCTTAGATAATCAAAGCCGGATAAGGAAAAGGCATAGGGGATATCCTGTATTCTTTCCACCGTAAAGCCTTCCTTTGTAAGCGCAGCTTCCAGTTCCTGTGGCGTAGTTTTCAGCAGGTTGGTCCGAATGGTAAGCGGGTGTTCCCCGGAAAAGCCCTTCAAAATTGCCTCAGTCTTTTCCTGTCCATAATCCTTTAACCACTGCTTTACCATCCATTCCGGCATGGAATAGAAAATACTGTAAAATCGTTCCGGTTCCTTTTCCTTTGATGGGTATGAGACATTACAGCCTTCTCTGGCAATGCCCCGCAGCACTCCATTAACAAACCCTGACAATTGTGAAAATCCACGTTTCTTTGCAAGCTTTACCGCCTCATTGCACACCGCCGAATCCGGAACCGAATCCATATATTTAAGCTGATAGACGCTCATTCGAAGAAGATTTCGAATGAAGGGTTTCATCTTTTTTACCTTCGTCTTTGAGACAGAATCAAGGATGTAATCCAATTCGATCTGATGCTCAAGGGTTCCCTCCGTAAGCCTGGTAAGAAAAGCCCGCTCTTGCTTGGAAAGATACTGATATTTATCCAAAACGTCCCTAAGCACCAGATGACTGTACTGTCCTTTTTCGTTAATTTCAATTAATAAATCCAGTGCCAATGCCCTTAGATTTACCGTATCAGTCACGTCTTCTTCCTCCAAATAGCAAAATGACACGAAGCAGCTGCAAAATTGCGGCTGCTGCCCCTGCAACATAGGTCATTGCAGCTGATTTCAATACCTTTCTTGTATATACCAGCTCCTGATCCCCTAAAATTCCCTGTACCTGCAATTGCTGTAATGCTCTGCGGGATGCATTGAATTCCACCGGAAGTGTAACAAGCTGAAACAATACCGCAAGGGAAAACAGCCAGATTCCGATATCAATGATGATATAGGAAGCATTACTCGGAATAAGGGCACCCAGTAAAATAACAGGCCATGCGATGGCAGAGCCGAAATTTGCTACCGGCACCAGCGCAGAGCGGAAATTTAAAGGTGCATAATTCGTTGCATGCTGCAATACGTGACCACACTCATGGGCTGCAACACCAACTGCTGCAACGGATGTGGAATTGTAAACAGAATCCGACAGATTCACGGTCTTCGTCTTTGGATTGTAATGATCTGTCAGCTGGCCGGATACATGCTGCACCTTCACATCATAGATTCCTGCCGACTGCAGAATCCGCTGGGCAGCCTGTGCTCCCGTCATTCCTGACATACTGCGGTAGGCAGAATATTTTTTAAAGGTCGTCTTTACCCTTGCAGATGCCACAAGGCAGATGATTGCACCGATCACTACCAGAAAATATGTGTAATCAAAGTAAAAGTATCCCATTCTAATACGCTTCCTTTCTCAAATAACGGTTTATTCGAATACCGTCTTCTCTTCCAATGGATATCCTCTTAAAAATGCATCCACCGGCATACGCTTCTTCCCTTCCAGCTGAACCTCAAGAAGAGAAAGCATTCCGGCCCCTGTCTGCACAAGAATTTCATCTTTGGTAACCTTTGCAATGGTTCCCGGCTTTAAGGCACTGTTTTCATCAACCACTCTGGCCTGCCAAAGCTTAAGGTTTTTTCCATTAAGATGAGTATATGCACTTGGCCATGGATTTAAGCCTCGAATCAGACATTCAATCTCTTTTGCCGATTTTGACCAGTCTACATTTCCAAGCTCCTTTTCAATCTTCTTGGTATGGGTTGCTTCTTCCTCCTTCTGGGGAGTGTAGGTAGCTTCACCCTTTTCTATTTTTTCCATGGTGGAAACGCAAAGCTTTGCTCCAACCATTGCAAGCTTGTCAAACAGGCTGCCGCCGGTCTCATCCTCTGCAATTCTAAGCTGTGCCGTTTCAATAATATCCCCGGTATCCACTCCCACATCCATACGCTGGGTAGTCACACCGGTTATCTCGTCTCCGTTGATTACCGCCCACTGAATCGGAGCGGCACCGCGGTATTTCGGTAAAAGCGATGCATGCACATTCACACATCCATATCTTGGCATATCTAAAATTTCTTTGGATACGATCTGCCCGAAGGCAACGACAATGATGATGTCCGGATCGTACTTTTTCAATTCATCGATATTTTTTTGTTCACGGATTTTTACCGGCTGGAAAACAGGAATATTGTGGGCAATTGCACACTCCTTTACCGGAGGAAACTGCAGGCTTGCGCTTCTTCCCTTCGGCTTATCCGGCTGTGTCACAGCAAGCACGACCTCGTGCCCTGCTTCTATAATCGCTTCCAATGTTCCCACGGCAAAATCCGGGGTTCCCATAAAAATGACTCTCATTTATTCCGCTTCCTCATATTTTACATCATGGATTGGACCTTCTGCCTTTTCCGTGTACATATGCCCTTCTAAGTGATCACACTCGTGGCAGATGCAGCGTGCCAAAAGCTCGGTGGCTTCAATCTCACACTCTTCCATATCCTCGTCTAAAAAACGCGCCTTTACATAGTTTGGCCTGGTAACCTGGGCAGCCTTTCCCGGAAGGCTAAGGCACCCCTCGTCACCGGTCTGCTCCCCGGAGGTCTCGATAATCTGCGGATTGATCATCACGATGGGACCATCGCCGCAGTCCATGACCACAAGCCTTTTTAAAATTCCAACCTGAGGGGCTGCAAGGCCCACGCCGTTTGCCTCATACATGGTCTCAAGCATATCATCGATCAGAACCTGAATTTTCTCATTCATCTCGGTAATCTCTCTGCATTTTTTCTCCAATACAGGATCTCCCTGTATTCGAATTGTTCTAAGTGCCATTTTTTATTTCCTCCTTTAAAAACCGCTCATCGGGTTAAAATCAAATTGTATATTTACCTCATTTGAGATGCTTCCCTGATTGACCAAAGCTTCGATCTGATCCTTTATTTCAATCAGTCGGTTATAATCTGCGCTCTTTAAATAAATCACTCTTCGGTAGATATCATTCATCTTCGATATCTGGGCATCCGCAGGGCCGATGAGAGCAATCTGTGATTTTCTTTGCATTCCACCAATTTCATGGACAGAAGCAATTTCCGGGTCTGCGCTGTAATCTTGCGCAATCATTTCCTGAATGGACTTTGAAAGCCTTATACTCTCTTTTTCAAGAAGTTCCTCCCTCTCCCCTGTCATCATCACCACAAGCATATTCCAGACCGGTGGATAATGAAGCATTTGACGGTACTCGATTTCCTGCTCATAGAAGCTTTCGTAATCCTGCTCCTTAGCGGTAAGAATCGCATAATGATCCGGATTATAGGTTTGTATCACCACATTTCCCTCCAGGTCACCTCTTCCGGCGCGGCCTGCCGCCTGTGTCAAAAGTGCGAAGGTACGCTCTGCGGCATGATAATCACTCACATGAAGAGACATATCCGCCGCTAGGATTCCCACAAGAGTAACATTTGCAAAATCATGTCCCTTTACAATCATCTGGGTGCCGATTAAGATATCCGCCTCTTGATTTCCGAAGGCCTGCAATATCGTTTCATAGCTGTCCTTGGTCCTGGTAGTATCAAAATCCATGCGAAGGATTCTGGCATCCGGAAATGCTTTTTGCACCATCTGCTCCACCTTCTGGGTTCCCGCCTTAAAGCCACTGATATACTTAGAACCACAGGAGGGACATACCGAAGGTACTGCCTCTTCATATCCGCAGTAATGGCACACCATTTTCCCATTATTGTGCAGACTTAAAGACACATCGCAATGCGGGCATTTTATCACATGGCCACAGGCTCTGCAAGAAACAAATCCTGCCACGCCTCTTCGATTGATAAACAGCATGATCTGCTGCTTCTTCTGAAGGCGGTCCTGCATCAGTTCAAACAGACGCTCACTTAGGATGGAACGATTTCCGTTTTTCAGTTCCTCCCGAAGATCCACAACCTCACACTGGGCAAGACGCTGCTGCTTTGCTCTGCTTTTCAGTTCAATTAATTTGTAATTGCCAAGCTTTGCCTGATAATAGCTTTCCACCGATGGAGTGGCAGAGCCAAGGACAACACTTGCTTTGCTCATCCTTGCCCGTTCGATTGCCACCTCCCTCGCATGATAGCGGGGCGCATTCTCCGATTTGTAGGAAGGCTCATGCTCTTCGTCAATGATAATAAGCCCTAAATTTGAAAAAGGTGTGAACAACGCGGAACGCGGACCGATCATAATGTCAATATCCCCATGCTTCGCCCGTTCATACTGATCAAAACGTTCTCCGGCGGAGAGTCTGGAATTTAAAATCGAAACCCGATTCCCAAAGCGGTTATAAAAACGAATCACGGTCTGATAGGTAAGTGCAATTTCCGGGATTAGGACAATTGCCTGCTTTCCCTCCGCAATCACTTTTGCAATCAGCTCCATGTAAACCTCGGTCTTACCGCTTCCGGTCACTCCTTTTAACAGGTAGGTTGCATACACTCCGGCAGCCCGGTCCTTCATAACCAGATCCACCGTAGCCTGCTGACCTTCATTCAGCGTCAGATGATATCCCTTGCTTTCCAAATGTCCCACCGGATTTCGATAGGTGGTATAGGTTTCCACCTCAATCAGCTTCTTTTGTGCAAGTCCGCGAATGACCGCTGCAGACACATGAAGCTTCTGGGTAACAATGGAATAGTCAATTTCCTCTTCCGCGATTAGTTCCCGAAGCAGTCGGGCCTTGGCAACATTATGCTTGCTCTCAAACAACGCAAGCTGTTTTCTCGCTTCATTCCGATCCACCGCCAGCCTTACCATGCGGTGCTCTATAGCCTTCGTCTGCTTTTTTATGGGAAGAACAGTCTTAAGAGCCTGATTCATGGTGGAGCCGTAGTTTTTCCTCATCCATGCAGCCAGCGCAATCATCTGGGCTTCCATGGAGACACTTCCCTTCACCACACCGATGAGGGGTTTTATTTTTGCCACATCAAACTCCGGTCTGTCGGTCAACTCCACTACAAATCCGGTGATGGTTCGATTTCCGAAAGGAATCTCAACCTGCATTCCCACATCGATTTCACCGGTCAGTTCCTCCGGTATCCGGTACTGAAACGTCTTATCTAATTTTTCAATTGAAATATCAACAATCACATTGGCATACATGGTTCTATCATATCGGAAATGCGGCTTTTTTTCAAGGTGATTGAGTGGACTCGTTTTTTCTCAAGAACATATCACTTATGAAACATTTCCTTGCATTCTTCCCAACTTCCCTTTACAAATGCTGACTCGTACATCAGGAGTGTTGGTCCTCCTTTCATGGCCAGATAAATCTTATTACCCTTTTCTTTCACTTCGAGAATATCCTCGTTTTTCATACGAATCACTGTTTCATTATCTTTTAAAAAAGTGTATTTATCCGACAACGCAATGGTACGAGTCCAGTCTTTATTACCAAATTGTTGTAAAAGTCGATTGTATTGCTTCCGTGCATGTATGTATTTTCGAATGAATAGCTGATAAACACAAAATACTGCAAGAAGAAAATATATATAAGAAAAATCTTTTAGAAATCCGAGTCCGAAACATATGATTGCCAGAACTCCCCAGATTATCCGAAACACAAGCAAAATTCCATGTGTCATTCCCTCGATAATCCATTCCTTATACATATGCCAGGTTACTACATACTCATTTTTGATTCTATAGTTTTCTTCATTTTCCATCTCCACCTTTATATTGCTTCTTTCATCTACAATACAGCTTTCTTTTCTGCGCTGAACCTCCTCCACCATTCCACTAAAATCAGATTGATACATCTCTACATTTTCGTCGGTATCTCCAAGGAGAATGTATGGGATATGCTCTTTTATTCTTTCCAAAATGACATTTCCACATTTTTCATCTGATACAGTAATTTTTCTTTCATACCTGTCATCTGTATATATATGAATATAGAAAGAGGCGTTTTCTTTTTTCATATAAGCCCATACTATCCGGTTATACGGTACTGCAATTGCCCCATATGCAAAGCATACTAAAAGGCTTTTCCCGAAAAACATATAGTCATATGCCGTCATTTCCTCATTTATATCATTTTGAAGCGCATCATACGAGAGATTGTACAGCTTAAAACAATTCTTCAATTCGATTAAATCTTTTCTTTGAATCATCACAGCAAGATGAAATAATCCTTTTAAAAATAATATCCCTGCTATTATCATTCCCCAGTAAAATGTAAAATCAAATGTTTCTTTTAAGGGCATTAGGACAATCGTTTTAAAAACGCAGGATTCACGCGGAAGTCCCATTCCTTCTATATATTCCGCAAAATATTCCTGTTCCACTTCATCCATATCATAGACATATCCATGTCCTTTTAGTACAATTTTTCCTTCTCCCGGATCCGCTACCACCTCCTCAGCAATATTTACATATTCATCATATACATAGTAGCCGACATATTTGACATCTCCGTTTTTATCATTCACAGTAGTAATATAATAGTAGCCTTCATCATCATATGCATACCAATCCAATAATCCATCCGTATCTACTACATAATACTGATCTTCATTATACTGATCCGGTGTCAGACTAAAAATATCGGTATGTGCAGTTAGTAAATCCTTTGAATTGCCAAATGAAAAAAGGACACATATAAGTACACATATAAGCATATAATAGAATTTAAAAAGCTGCCGAGAACGCCCATTCCTTTGAATGTGCTTTCTTACATTCACATCCTTTATATTTATCGCAACAATCTCCTTCGAAAAACCAAATTGCATACTTTTCTCCAACCTTCCCTTCGATTTTGTTAGCCCGCACTTCCTTTACGCTTTCATTTGTGCATGAATATATGATAAATCAGGTTGCTAATGCAGGCAACTGAATAATTTGATTATCCCTGCATATAATATAAAAGACCTTTACATACCTTGTCTATGAACGGGCTACTTATAGGCAAGGTGCCAAAAAACTATAAAAATCCCGCATCATTCTTCGCGTTCTGCGAGCCGATGCGGGATTCTGTTATTGTATTACATTGCTACACATGTAACAAGACATCCGGATGATTTCATGGTATATTTTGAAGTTCCAAGCTTATCGCTTTCCCATTCAGGGTCGTCCTTGCGGTATAGAATCAGATTCTCATTTACCGAATAGTTTCCTTCACATTTAATCACAACTCCGCCATGCATTCTTTTGATATATACACCTGTGATTCCAAAAACAAAAGCGATAACTAATACACTTGCAATTATTAGGCATTTCTTATTCTTCAATTTAGCAAAACATTCCCTTCTTTTTTCTCCAAACATCTACCTGCTTATCCTTTATGAAGCATTTTCTTACACTCTTCCCAGCTTCCTTCAACAAATGCAGACTTATACATTCGAACCATCGTCCTGCCGTTCATAACAAGAGATATCCTATTTTTCTTCTCCTTTACAGCCACAACATCTTCTATGTTATAGCAAGTCTCTTTTCCCAATTCTTTGATACAGATGGATGTATCTGACACCCAAACTTCAACAATCCAATTTCCACCACATTGCTGCATATTCTGTTTGTAACGCTTTTGTAATTTTATGTAATCCCGAATAAATATCCGATAAACGCAATACATTGCAAACAGGAAAGGAATAAAAGAAAAGCCATTTTCAAAAGAAACTATAAAAGCGTTGAAAGCCAGAATCCCCCATAAAACTTTAAACCAAATTCCTCCGGATATTAAGCAATCAATATAGCATTCTCTATATCTTTCCCACGTAACAACATATTCATTTTTTATCACGTAGTTTTCTTCCATACTTCTTCCGCTTATATTGTTTTCTCCATAAGCAGCACAGTTTTCTTTTCTTTGTTGAACCACTTCTATCATTCTATGAAAATCAGACTGATACATATTCACATTTTCATAGGTATCTCCAAATATCATGTGTGGCGCAAATTCTGCCATTTTTCTTAAAATAACAGCTCCGCATTGCACATTTGAAACACGGATTTTTCTCATATATCCATCATCCGTATATGCATAAATATAAACGCCACGCTTTTCCTGCTTCAAATAAGCCCAGACAAGCCTCTCATATGGAACTGCAATCGCCTCATATGCGATGCACACCAAAAGCCTTTCTCCAAAAAGTACATAATCATACCCTGTCACAGCCCTAGTCATATCCGCTTCAAGGGCTTCATAGGAAAGATTATAAAGCTTGAAGCAATTTTTCAATTCCTTGAAATCTTTCCTTTTAAGCCAAAGAGCAAGATAGAATAAACCTATCAGAACAAGTATTCCCGGCGGTACTATTAAAAAAATATAGTATACTATCCCTATCGTTTCTTCCATCGCCCATGGCTCTGTTATTATATGTGCCATTATGAAAATCATGAACGCACATAGAAAAAATAAAAGAGCTCTGAAAAGATATGGAATCACACTATATTGAATGTATTTTTTTACATTCATATTCTTCATATTTGTAGCTTGAAATTCCTTTGCAAACCTTACAGACATAAGCTTTTTCTCCCTCCGATTAATCTGCTTTTAGTCTTTTCCATTGTACTCGTATTTGTGTCATTCCGCAATGATTCCGTCCCAAGCTGCCTTCGTCATGGCTGTGCGGTTGCCAAGAATGGTAAAGAAAAATCCCACATCATTCTTCGCGTTCTGCGAGTTGATGTGGGATTCTGTTATGGCATTATTCTG
>JBJENM010000024.1:0-4885 GCA_051880175.1 Agathobacter sp.
GAGCAATTTATTGCGAATTTAGTACCGCTACGCTTTTTACAAACGAGAGTGGGTTATGATTCAAATATGCAAATTCACTCTCAGGAACACTTTTCCGAAATGGTATTTTTTAAATCCGTTATTCCGCCAGCAGTTCTTTTACCATCTTCTCATCAAAATGAACCTCAGACACATGGTTGACCTCGATCTGGTATAATGCGTTCGCCGCAAGGTGCTCTGCTGCCTGCTCTAAGTCACGGATACCTGAGGTATTGGAAAACCGCTCCACAATTGCATCCAGCGCAGCATCCTCAATCACGCACTCATTTTCCTTAAGTCCCATGCGCTTTAATACTTTCTTTAAGGCAAATCTTGAAAAAATAATCTTTTTCTCCTCAAAGGAATAATCCGGAATCTCGATGACCGCAAAACGGGACATCAACGGCGCGCTGATCTGACTCTTATCGTTTGCCGTTGCAATCGGATATACCCCCACTGTCGGAACCATACATTCAATGTAGTTATCCGTAAATCCCAGATTATCCAAAAGTGTCAAAAGTACATCCGCCGGATTTCCGTTCCCTTTTCCTGCTGCAGCCTTGTCCAGCTCGTTGATAATAAATACCAGATTGGATTCTCCTGCATTGGAAAAAGCCTCCAAAATAATTCCCGGTTTGGCATTGGCGTAAATACGCGAGCTTCCCGTAAGCTGTTCCGGATCATTGATGGAGCTCATATCCAGCGTTGTCCACGGAAGCTTTAATATTTTTGCAACGGCATAGGCAAGCTGGGATTTTCCGATTCCGGCAGGTCCGATCAAAAGAAGCCCGTATGCCGGTAACGTATGGGTACGATTGATCTGAATGATGGTTTCTATAATACGCTGCTTTACCCGCTCCATGCCGTAAAGCTCCTCATCCAAAATCCTTCTGGCCTCCACCGGATCAATGGATTCAAAATAGTTATTTTTCCATTGAATATTCATCATAATGGAAAGGGCACGCTGGGCATGACGCCTCTCCTCCGGGCTTACCTCATGGGATTTTGCAACGGCAAGATTCCTCCTCGCCCAGGTGCGGATATTGGAAGGCAGCGTCTTTCCTGCACAGTTCATAAAATCCGTGATACTCTGAATGCTGGTAAGACGCATATCATCTCCGGCTTCCTCCGCATCCTCATCCTCTTCCTCCTCCATCGGAGCATTGCTTGCAAGAAGGCGTTCAATCATAAACTGCAAAAATCCATCCTCCGCGGAAAGCTTTGCCCCACCGCCAGAGGCATTCTCCCGGATTTTGTAGACCGCGTATCCATCCTCCCGATCTGCACCGGAAAGGCACACCTTGATATGGTTTTCTCCCAGCCACTTTAAAAGACTGGTAAATCGGGCGTCAATCTGTAAAATATCCGCGGAAACCACACCGTTTTCCTCCTCAGTTTCAAAAGAGGTTCTTTTCACAGGATTGGTAAAAATACCATAGGAATGATGCCGAAAGCTATGCTTCGAATTGTCCAAAAGCATAATGGGATGCTCTTTTGTGGGCACAGACTCATTCGACTTAAATATGGTATATGTGCAGATTGCAAGATTCTTATTATCGGTTGATTCACTAAAATCAAATACTGGCATATCGATACTCTCCTATATCCAACTTTCATCATCGTCATGGAAGGAACCTAACATGCGGTCCCAATCGGCAATTTCCTTTTCGTCCTCCAGCACACGAAGCAGCTTTGCAGACTCCTCCTCCGTTGGCATGGGATCATCCGGCCCGATTTCCATATCTACCACTTTTCCGCAAAACGGACAGGGCAGACTTGGGCGGACTCTTGTATCTAAAAATCTGCTCCAGCAACCCTCCTTTTCGCACTCATACAATCCACAGACCAGTGTTCCATTCGGTACAAAATGCATCTCTTAAACCTCCATACGATATTGCAGTTACGCTTCAAGATCATACAAATCTAATTCTGAAAATTCATTTCCAGATGCTCCCATATGAAAAGGAGCAAAACAAATCATATATTCAATATATTTAGTACTACATTATATAGAAAGTATAGCGAAAGCACTAATAAAACACAATAAAAATCTCCCTCTTCATATTTGTGTTACTAAAAGTGAATTTTGCTATTCGAATCGGAACCTTTAAAAAGCGTCGGCACTTAATGAGCATTTTTTGCGAATTTAGTACCGCTACGCTTTTTAGAAGCGAGAGCGTGTTCCGATTCGAATTTGCAAATTCACTTAAGAATACAAATATAAAAAGAGAGAACCATTGTGTGTTACTATTTTTCTGTTACACGAACAAGGCGTTCATGCATAAAAATCATTAATACCAATATTAACACTAAATAGATCGGCCAGATTCTCATGCTGATATGTTCACCTAGGAATCCAAAAATCGGCGGCATAAGCATTGTGCCGATATATGCACTTGCCATCTGTACCCCAACAATCGCCTGAGACTTTGTGGCACCAAATCGCGCCGGTGTGGAGTGAATCACACATGGATAGATCGGTGCGCAGCCAAGTCCCACAATCACGATTCCGGCATATGTAAATCCGATAGGAAGCGGCAGCATCAGTATAACGATTCCCGCTAAAATGATTCCCTGTCCAAGCCTTATGAGCTTCGTATCAGATAGCTTTATGGTAAGGAATCCATTAATTGCTCTTCCTGCTGTTATTCCGATAAAAAATAAGGAAGCCATGGAAGCAGCTGTTCCCTCACTAATTCCCTTTGCCAATTGAAGATAACTGGCTGCCCAAAGTCCTGCGGTACTTTCAAGGGCGCAATAGCAGAAAAAGGTAATCAGCACTGCCTTCACTCCCGGTATTTTCAAAACCTCGCTAAGCTTCATCGGCTTTGCGGCAGCTTCCTTTTTTCCACCATCCGTAACCTCATTTCTGCCTTTCCAGAGAGGAAGTGAAAAAATAAGAATCACCGTAAGAACAATCTGTATGATTCCCACGTAGGTATATCCCTGTTCCCAGCCCTTTGCATTAGATACGGCATACCCCATCAAATAGGGGCCCGTCGACGCGCCCAAGCCCCACATACAATGAAGCCAGCTCATATGTCTGCTGGTATAGTGGATTGCCACATAATTGTTTAGGGCAGCATCCACGCTTCCTGCCCCCAGCCCATAAGGTATGGACCACAGAATGAGCTGGAAAAAGCTATCGCTAAAAGAAAAACCAAACAACGCAGCACAAGTCATCGCCACGCTGATTGCTGTCACCTTTCCCGCACCAAGCTTATAGGTCAGCTTATCGCTGAATAATGCGGAAATAATGGTTCCTAAAGATATCACCATGGAAATGATTCCGGCGCTGGAAACCGGGACTCCTATATCAACATACATGGTAGGCCAGGCGGCGCCAAGAAGCCCATCCGGAAGTCCCAGACTGATAAATGCAAGATAAATGATAAAAAGTAAAATATGAATCATGCTAGATCTCTCTCCTCCCACCTTTTGCAAGATAAGCAGCTTATGTTATTTTAACTCCATAATTTCTCTTAAGTTAAAATACTCCCTTTCATATCTCGGATGAAAGGAAAGCAGCTTGTCAATCACATACTCCCTTGGGAATCCCCTTAAATACTGCTGTTCCTGCCAGATGGCATCGATATACTGTTCCATGCGGTCAATACCCTCAAGGCTCGTATCCAGTCCCAAAATTGGATAATCATAGGTAATCCCATTTTCCATTGGTGCAAACTTCACATCATAATATAGAAAAAATCCCGGTATTGCCTTTTCTACCGTATCACTATAATTCCAATTTCCATAGGAATCAAAAAAGGTCATAAGCCTGTTATATTTTTCCAGTACAACACTTACCTTTTTTATTACAGCCTCATATCCGATACGATATGCCTCTGCTGCAGGAGGAAGTGTACCGGTCGTTACCGCTGTCTTTTCACAATCAAAATGAGCGATACAATATAAAACTGCCTCCATCAGCTGACTTGCCCGCTCATAGGTTACAGAACTGCTCTCTTTCGATGTAAACTGTTCTGCCAGCTTGCCTACAATGGGAATCAGTTCCTCCATGGAATAAAGCTTTGCTACCTCTGATTTATTCATCTCTTCTTGTATACCTTCCTATAAATTTACGGGTATTGCATCGGATTTCTCTCGCGAATTTCTCCAAACAGGTTTCCTCCAAATATTCCAGCGAGCCTTGACATTCTCCGTCAAAGGCCTCTCTCATAACATCGATCAGCTCATCATCCGTCAACTCGTCCATGGATTCATTTTTATATAGGTAGAAAATGTCCTGCAATCTGGCAAGCGTCTCCGCATAGTTTTCCTGATAAATATAATCCGAATCGCAAAATGCATAAACCAGCTTCTCAAGCACCCCTTTGCCAAACTCCACCCTCTGCTGCTCCATTAAGCATTCCTTTCGCCGATTCATCAGCTCCGCAACATCCTGCTTTGTCAGGCTAAGCCCGAAATTACAGGCATATTCATTTGTTTTTAGCAGCTCCTGTTGATTTTGTGCTGAAATTACAGAGTAAAAATCCTGTTCCATAATATCCCCTCCCCATCCTTACTGTTCGACGATTATACCGCAGAAGATTGTCCATTTCCAGCCTTGAAAAAGTGTGTTTTTTGTGGTAATGAGAGTGATTCTGGTTGACGATTTCCATAAAAAATAGCCAAAAAATTGAGAAGTCTTTTTAGACTTCTCAACCTTCTGTTAGACGTGCGCGAGAGGGTGCTGGGTGCCGGTGGCACCCGTTTAGCACCGACCGAAGCAAAGCGGAGATCGAACCCGTTCGAGTCCGAACTGGACTCGAACAAAAAAGAGATAGGGATGTTTCCCTATCTCTTTTTTAGACGTGCGCGAGAGGATTCGAACCCCCGACACCTTGGTCCGTAGCCAAGTGCTCTA
>JBJENM010000025.1:0-4868 GCA_051880175.1 Agathobacter sp.
AGCGCAAATGTGTCCGGGGAACTGATCACCATCGAAAATGAACAGATGGAGGAGTGGCTTTGTGAGGAAAGCATGGCAATACTAAGCCATGACAGAAAAATTGTCACTCCTTTGGATGATTCCATTGTACGTGTTGTGTCAGGGAAAAAGCAGACGCTTCGCCGGGCAAGAGGATATGTTCCGGAGCCGGTTCCGTTTCCCTATAATCTGGAAATCTTTGCTGCAGGGGGAGACTTAAAATCCTGTTTTTGTTATACCGGAGGAAAAAGGGCATACCTTAGCCAGCATCTAGGAGATTTGGTGGAAGAAAGCTGCTTTGAGGAATATGAAACGCAAAAAAAACGTATGGAGCAGCTTTTTGGATTTAAACCGCAGATATTTGCGCGTGACAAGCATCCTGCATATCGTTCCAGAAGCGCGGTATTCGGTAAAGAAAATACAAGCATCTATGAAATCCAGCATCATAAAGCCCATGTCGCTTCTGTTCTTGCAGAGCATAACTTAAAAGGCGAGGTGCTGGGATTTGCCTTCGACGGAACCGGATATGGCGATGATAAAACCATATGGGGAAGCGAAGCGTTTGTGTGGAATGAAAAAGAAATGAAACGTGTCGCACATCTTGCACCGGTTCTTTTAATCGGTGGAGATGAGGGAGCGAAGAATGCAGACACGATTCTGTATGGATATCTTTGCAACTTGTTAGAGAACCTTGGAAAAGAAGACGAAAGCTTACAGGAAAAGCAAAGAGAATCCTGGATGAAACAGTTAGAAAAGCAGGATTTTTTTGAAAAAAGCCGTTTTGACCTTGTGGAGCGAGCAATAAAGTGTAAAATAAATTGTGTGCAGTCTACCTCCATGGGAAGATTGTTTGACGCAGTCAGCGCCTTTCTTGATATCTGCCACTATAACAGCTATGAGGGGCAGGCACCCATTGAATTGGAAAATCTTGCAGCAACAACGGATAGCTACATCCCGCTTTCTTTTGATATGACCGAAGACAAAGAGTCGGGACAGCTTTTGCTGGATGCGACAGGGCTTTTTGCAAAAATGGCGGATGCGCTTTCTAAGGGAAGCTCTGCAGCCGACCTTGCGAGAGGCTTTTTGTATGCGGTTTCCGATGCAATTGCAGCGATTGCTGAGAAAATGAATATCGAACAGATCGCGCTTTCCGGAGGAACGTTTTTAAACCGGATTCTTTTGGAGCATGTGACTGCGCAGCTAACAGAAAAAGGATTTTTCGTGTATCGAAATGAGCAGGTGCCTCCGGGAGATGGAGGAATCTGTCTCGGACAGGCGTATCTTGCCGCAAAGAAATGTGAGGATAAATAATATGTGTGTAGCAATACCGGGAAAAGTAATTGCATTAGAGGATGGACTTGCAACCGTGGATTTTTCGGGAAATCAGGTCAAGGCCTTTGTGGGACTGGTAAATACAAAGGTTGGAGATTATGTGCTTGTACATGCAGGCTGCGTGATTCAGACCATGAAACAGCAGGAAGCGGAAGAAATCTTGGAATTGATGGACGGATTTAAGGAATGACATTTGAAGAGATATGTACCTACCTAAGAGAATATGATGGAGAGCCTTTTACCTTTATGGAGGTATGCGGAAGTCATACCGCAGCCATCGCAAAGTTTGGAATCAAGGACGTGTTATCCGACAAGATCCGTTTAATCAGCGGCCCGGGATGTCCGGTCTGTGTGACCCCTTCCGCATATATCGATAAGCTGATTGAACTGGCAAAGACACCGGGTTATTGTGTCGCATCCTTTGGGGACATGCTTCGTGTTCCGGGAAGTAAGCAAAGTCTTAGCGAGGCAAAAAGCGAGGGGGCAAAAACGGTCATGGTGTATTCCCCCATGGATGTGTTGAAGCTTGCGGCAGAGCATCCGGATACAACCTATGTATTTGCGGCCGTGGGATTTGAGACAACAGCACCGATCTATACCCTTCTGCTTGAGGAAGCAATAAGAAGGAATATTGGCAATGTAAAATTGCTCACATCCCTTAAGACGATGCCGAATGTCATAGACTGGCTGCTTCTTCACGGGGCAAAAATCGATGGATTCCTGGCTCCGGGACATGTCTGTGCCATTACAGGAAGCGAGTATTTTGGCGAGCTTGCCAATAAGCATCAGATTCCTTTTGCCGTATCCGGTTTTGGTGACCGGGAGCTTATTATGGCAATCTATGGACTTTTGAAAATGGCAGAAAACAGGGAGGCTTGTGTAAAGAATTTCTACCCGGCTGTCGTGGAAGAAAAAGGGAATGAAATTGCAATGGAAAAGCTGAATACATATTTTTCTGTCAGCCGTGCGGTATGGAGAGGAATGGGCGAAATTGATGGTTCCGGCCTTTTACTTCGGGAAGAATATCAGCGGTTTGATGCCGGAAGCGCTGGACTTTCCGAAGATGTAAAAAGAAATAAGGGGTGCTGCTGCGGAAAAATTCTGATGGGGCAGATGGAGCCAAAGGCCTGTCCGCTGTTTGGAAAGGTATGCTCACCGGATTATCCCCAGGGAGCATGCATGGTATCCTACGAGGGAAGCTGCTATCAGTATTATTTGAATCAAAGATAAATAACATGGAGTAATTATGGAACGAATCAGAATGGAGCACGGCAGTGGCGGCCGTGCCACCGGAGAATTAATCGGAGAAATTTTTGAAAAAGCATTTTCTAACGAGACCTTGTCCCAGATGGAGGATGCCGCGGTGGTAGCAGGAAATGGGAAGATAGCCGTTACAACAGACAGTTTTGTTGTAACCCCTTTGGAATTTCCGGGGGGAGATATCGGGCGGCTTTGCATCTGCGGAACCGTAAATGACCTCCTGATGAGAGGGGCGACCCCGAAATATCTTACCTGTGGGTTTATTTTAGAGGAAGGTGCGGATATCGAGCAGTTAAAGAGAATTGCGTCTTCCATGGCCCTTACTGCAAAAGAGGCAGGGGTACAGATTATTGCAGGAGATACAAAGGTAATCGAAGGCTCTGGCGGCGTATACATCAATACCACAGGGGTAGGCTTTGTGCCGGAGAATGTGGATATCAAGGCTTCCAACAGTGCTTCGGAGGATGTCATTATTGTGTCCGGAAATCTTGGGGATCATCACGCCACAGTGCTTAGCCAGAGAATGGAAATCAAAAATTCCATAGAAAGCGACAACGCGCCATTGGTGGAGATGGTAAGAAAGCTTTTGGAGGAAAACATCGAGGTTCATGTTCTTCGGGATGTGACCCGCGGAGGACTGGCAACAGTTCTTAAGGAGCTAGCTCAAAGTAGCGGAAAGGTATTTGAAATCGAAGAGGATAAGCTTCCGGTTGATCCCCAGGTAAAGGATTTTTGCGGACTGCTGGGACTTGACCCATTGTATATGGGAAATGAAGGAAAGCTGGTGGCCATTGTTTCAAAGAAGGACGCGGACCGGGCGCTGGAGCTTATCAGAAGCTCAAAATACGGAGAGCATGCAGCCATTATCGGACAGGTAAGCGCCGGAGAAACAATCGGAAAGCTCATCTTAAAAACCCGAATCGGCGGAAGAAGAGTACTGGAGGAGCTGCAGGGCGAAGGACTTCCGAGAATCTGTTAATACTGCCTGCGGCGGATTGGCACAGAAAGGTCTATACATAGAGCATATATGAAAGTAGAAATTGAACTTGTTACGAAGGCTGAGCAGGAAGGCGCAAAAATCAGCACCATGGAGATTACGGAATCCGTGGAACAGGCGAAGCAGCTTTTGGAATGTGATTCAAGGGGCATTCCTGCGGTAAAGGATGAAAAAACATATCTGATTGATCCAAATCAGATTTATTATGCAGAGTCCATAGATAATAAGAGCTTTATCTATACCAAGGACGACTGCTTTGAAGTAAAGTATAAGCTGTATGAGCTGGAAATGATACTGGACTATCGCTTTTTCCGGTGCTCAAAGTCCATGATTTGTAATGTGAAAAAGATTCGTTTTGTGAAGGCGGAATACAATGCCAAGATGATTGCAACAATGCTAAATGGAGAGGCGATTGTGATTAACCGCAGTTATGTCAAGGAGCTTAAGAAAAGGCTGGGTATGTGATATGAAAAAGGTATTAATGATTTTGGAAGAGGCATTGATGATATCGGTTGGAATGCTGTTTGTCATGGGAATAAACGGATTGGCAGCATACCTGCAGGGAAGAACGACAGACGGCTGGTTTCCGTGGTATACTCCTTTTTCCATCATCCTTACCGGATTTTTGAGCGCACTGGCAACGGATATTCTTCCCTATGACAAGGACGTAAGCAAAGCTGTGGCGAGAATCCGCATTGCAATTCATTTTTTCCTGATTTTACTTTTGGTCTCAGGAATGGGATATTTTGCGAGCTGGTATCATGATTGGAAGGGATATGCTTATGTGGTGGTATCCTATGTTGTAATCTATATCGCGGTATGGATTTTTATGATGTGCTTACAAAAGCATGAGGAGAATCTGATTAATCAGGTTTTAGAGCAGATGAGTGATGAGGAATAGAGGTAGGGATACGCTTTAAAAACATGATATCAAAGAATAAGCTAAGAGGAAGGTTGTTTGGATGGTTGAATGAGATTATTTCTGAAGGAGCCTCACCAAACGAAGTGGAACGATAATGTGCTGAATAATGGTGCAGAGAAAGCACAGAGGGAAGCAAAAAAGAACAAGAATAACCTATGACAAGAAAGTTATGCGACAATATAATAGTAACTATGACTTTCAGAGTGATAAAAATATTGATTTATCAAAATGTATTTTTTGTGTGTTACATTCATCTGTGTACTTTGCAAAGGAGAGGAAATTAGATGTATCAAAGAAAACTAGATAAAGATATACGATGTCCATTAGAATATGGACTGG
>JBJENM010000026.1:0-4864 GCA_051880175.1 Agathobacter sp.
AAAACATACAATCGACCATAAAAAGCGCTTGAAATGCCGCTTTTTTCATAGATTTTAGGTACTGGAAGAAAATCAACCAGCGAAATGATACAATTTACCAATCAAGCATGAAGCAAAATTCATTCTCAGGAACACAATCCCGAAAAGGGATTAATAAAAAACAGGCTATATTAGAAATATTAAAGAAGAAAGAGGAACAAACCATATGGCAATCGACCAAAGCAAGATTCGCAATTTTTGCATAATTGCCCATATTGATCACGGTAAGTCTACACTTGCCGATCGTATCATTGAAAAAACAGGAACGCTTACCAGCCGAGAGATGCAGGCACAGGTGTTAGACAACATGGAGCTTGAGCGGGAGCGAGGAATTACCATCAAGTCCCAGGCTGTCCGCATTATTTATAAGGCAAAGGACGGGGAAGAATATATCTTTAATTTGATCGATACTCCGGGACATGTTGACTTTAACTATGAGGTATCCAGAAGCCTTGCAGCCTGTGACGGCGCAATTCTGGTAGTGGATGCAGCCCAGGGGGTGGAGGCACAGACGCTGGCAAACGTATACCTTGCTTTGGATCATGACTTAGATGTATTTCCGGTTATCAATAAGATTGATCTTCCAAGTGCAAGACCAGATGAGGTGGCACAGGAAATTGAGGATGTTATCGGTATAGAGGCCATGGATGCGCCCCGGATTTCTGCCAAGACCGGTCTTAATATTGAAGAAGTGTTAGAGCAGATCGTTACAAAGATACCGGCACCCACCGGAGATCCGAAGGCTCCGCTGAAGGCATTGATTTTTGATGCGGTATATGACTCCTACAAGGGTGTTATTGTATTCTGCCGATTTAAGGAAGGAACCGTCAGAGTCGGTACAAAGATTAAAATGATGGCGACAGGGGCAGAGGCTCTGGTGACAGAGGTGGGCTATTTCGGGGCAGGACAGTTCATTCCCTGCGATGAAATGTCTGCCGGAATGGTAGGTTATATTGCTGCAAGCATCAAGAATGTAAGGGATACCCGGATCGGTGATACCGTCACAGAGGTGGATAATCCCTGCGCGGAGGCACTTCCGGGATACAAAAAGGTTAACCCGATGGTGTACTGCGGTGTGTATCCGGCAGACAGTGCAAAGTATCCGGACTTGAGAGATGCTTTGGAAAAATTGCAGATTAATGATGCCTCCCTTCACTATGAACCGGAGACCTCCATGGCATTGGGATTTGGTTTCCGCTGTGGATTTTTGGGACTGTTACATCTGGAAATCATTCAGGAGCGTTTGGAAAGAGAGTTTGATCTTGATCTTGTGACTACCGCACCGGGTGTAGTTTATAAGGTGCATAAAACCAATGGGGAGGTCATTGAGCTTACCAATCCATCAAATCTGCCGGACCCATCGGAAATTGAATATATGGAAGAGCCCTTTGTGGCAGCGGAAATCATGGTGACCAGTGAGTATGTCGGGGCCATCATGAAGCTTTGTCAGGAGCGCCGTGGCATTTATGTCAGTATGGAATATATTGAGGAAACCCGCGCGGTAATCAAATATGACCTGCCGTTAAATGAGATTATTTACGATTTCTTTGATGCATTAAAATCACGTTCCAGAGGATATGCTTCTTTTGATTACGAGTTAAAAGGCTATGTTCGCTCAGAGCTGGTGAAGCTGGATATTTTGATTAACAGAGAGACAGTGGATGCTCTGTCATTTATCGTGTTTAAGGATAGCGCTTATGAGCGCGGCAGAAGATTATGTGAGCGTTTAAAGGAAGAAATTCCCCGCCACTTATTCGAAATCCCGATTCAGGCCTCGGTTGGAGGAAAGGTAATTGCCAGAGAAACCGTAAAGGCAATGCGAAAGGACGTACTTGCAAAATGTTACGGTGGTGATATTAGCCGTAAGAGAAAGCTTCTTGAAAAACAAAAAGAAGGAAAGAAGCGTATGCGCCAGATCGGAAACGTAGAGATTCCACAGGAAGCATTTATGAGTGTGCTTAAATTAGACGAAGAATAAAACAAATTTTAATGAGTTATATGGAAAGGAGTATGTATGGGAAAGAAGAATTTAGAGCTTTATGTACATATTCCTTTTTGTTTGAAAAAATGTGGGTACTGTGATTTCTTGTCCTTTGCCTGTGACGAGCGCACCCAGCAGGATTACGTGAAGGCTCTGATTAGGGAAATCAACTACTATGGCCCGATGATGAAGGACTATGAAGTGTCTACGGTCTTTGTGGGCGGAGGAACCCCGAGCTGGCTTTTGGAAGAATCCATGCAGGATATTTTTACTGCGCTTTTTTGTAATTTTGATATCCGATCCGATGCGGAGATTACCATGGAATGCAATCCGGGAACGCTGACCGCAAGAAAGCTGCTGGTGTACAAAAACTGCAAAATCAACCGGCTTTCCATCGGACTGCAGTCGGCAAACGACGACGAACTCAAAATCCTCGGAAGAATTCACACCTATGACCAGTTTTTAAAAACCTATGAAATGGCAAGAGTAGCCGGTTTTTCCAATATCAATGTGGATCTGATGAGTGGACTTCCCTATCAGACGACGGAGAAATTTGTGCATTCGCTAAAGAAGGTCATAAGCTTAAAGCCGGAGCATATTTCTGTTTATTCCCTTATGATTGAAAAAGGAACGCCTTTTTACGATGAGTACAAATTTGATGCGGTCAAACAGGAAGCCGGAATGCCTACAGAGGTGCTGCCCACAGAGGATGAGAACTACCGGATTTATAAAGAAACCCAGTATCGGTTAAAGCAGGCCGGATATGAACAGTACGAGATCTCCAATTACGCCCATAAAGGAAAAGCCTGCAGGCACAATATTGGATACTGGACCAGAGAAAACTATCTGGGAATGGGGCTGGGAGCATCCTCTTTGATCGAAAATGTCCGCTATGAAAATCGCAAAGATTTGTACGAGTATATGGATGCATCCTGGGACGGGACAAATCTGCGCAGCAGCGCAGATCCGGTAAGCAGAAAGTCACAGATGGAGGAGTACATGTTCCTCGGACTTCGGATGAATCAGGGAATATCCCGGTGGGATTTTGAAAAGTGCTTTGGCGTTGCGATTGAGGCCATTTACAGGGATGTGTTGGAGGAACTGAAGGAAGAAGAACTTCTGTATATGCAGGAGGGCAGGATTGCCCTTACAGACAAGGGGATGGATCTCTCAAATTATGCCATGAGTAAATTCCTGTTCTGATTCGAATAGCAAAATTTATTCTGGGAACGCAAATCCGAAAAGAAAATTACAATATAAAGTTTGGAATCCGTTTTTCTATGATTTGGTCATTGTTATTAAAGTAAGAATATGATAAAATGATTTAACGTATTGTGGAAACACAAATACGAATGAGTTCTTATTTTCTTAAGAGGAGGAAAAGAAAAAATGAAAAAATTAGTTTCTATTTTACTTACAGCTACTCTTGCAGTCGGCTGTTTGGTAGGATGCGGAAGCAATGCAGGAACAGATGCACCGGCAGGAACCGAAGCTGCAGCAGATAATGGCGCAGCAACTACAGATGCCGCTACAAACGATGCAGCAGATGTAACAGATCCTAATGCAATCCCGGATGAAATGACATCAGAAGATGGAATCTATCAGATTGCATTCGTAACAGACGTCGGACAGCTTAAGGACGGTTCTTTCAACGAGGGAACCTGGAATGGTGTTAAGCTTTACGCAGCAGCAAACGGATTAAGCTACAAGTACTATCAGCCGGCAAATGGTTCTGACGCTACAGATATTGACCGTCAGAATGCAATGGAAGCAGCTGCAGCAGCAGGAGCAGATCTTGTTGTATGTGCCGGATTCCTTCAGGGAACTGCACTTGCAGAGGCTGCAAAGAACTATCCGGATACAAAGTTCCTCTTTGTAGATGGTTGGACACTTGGCCTTGAAAATGTTACAGCAGTAGTATTCCAGGAAGAGCAGTGTGGTTACTTTGCAGGATATGCAGCAGTAGCTGATGGATTTACAAAGCTTGGATTCTGCGGCGGTGGCGGCGGAACAAACCCAGCATGCTGCCGTTACTTATACGGATATATCCAGGGTGCAAATGCCGCAGCAGCAGAGTTTGGTGTTGAAGATGTAGAAATCAAGTACACATGGCAGTATGGTGATTCTTACTCAGCTTCTACAGAGCTTCAGACTCTTGCAAATGGCTGGTATGAGAGCGGAACAGAAATCATCTTCTCTTGTGGTGGTTCTATTGACAGCTCTATTTTCGCAGCAGCATCTGCAAACGATGCTTATACCATCGGTGTTGATGTTAACCAGGCAGGAGATTCTGATACAGTTGTAACTTCTGCTATGAAGGAGCTTGCTCAGTCTGTTCAGAATGTAGCAGCAGATGTATACGCTGGAAACTGGGATAAGCTTGCTGATGTATGTCAGACTCTTGGTGCAGCTGATGGATGTACAGGTATCCCAACAGATGCAGCATCTTGGAGATTTGAGAAGTTTACTGTTGATCAGTATCAGGCAATTTTTGATTCCGTAGTAAGCGGAGATCTTGTGATTGATGCTGACTATGGCACAGGCGAATACAATTTCTCAACAGATTATTCTAACGTAACAGTTATTGCTGTAAACTAATATCTCATCAGAGTTATAGTGCAATGAGGCAGCACACAGTGTGTGTTGCCTCATTTTTCTTAATACTATAAGGTGAATTTAAGGAAAGAGAGGAGAAAGCATGGAGAATACATCGGAATATGTCATTGAGATGCTTCATATTACAAAGGAGTTTCCGGGCATAAAGGCCAATGATGACATTACACTCCAGCTGAAAAAGGGGGAAATTCATGCACTTTTGGGGGAAAACGGTGCAGGAAAATCAAC
>JBJENM010000027.1:0-67735 GCA_051880175.1 Agathobacter sp.
GTGTAGCTGACTGTTACTAATCGGTCGAAGGCTTAATCAAGGAAAGAACGGGTTTAAGGAAACAGACTGTATGAAGTTTTGAAGGTATATAAAATATACATTCAGTATTCCTCAATAGCTCAGTCGGTAGAGCATTCGGCTGTTAACCGAAGTGTCGTAGGTTCAAGTCCTACTTGGGGAGTTTTTTCATATGGTGACTTAGCCAAGTGGTAAGGCGTGGGTCTGCAACACCCTGATTCATCGGTTCAAATCCGATAGTCACCTCTACAAAGCCTCGAAAACGTTATGTTTTCGGGGTTTTTTTATTTTGTAATTTTTTATCCCACGTATCGCAAAGCTATGCCATTGATGTGCTATAAAAAGGGATTGAATATAATTGAATATATTATAGAATTTTGTAACAATAAGCAAAAGATAATTCGTTATTGTTTATAAGAAATATAAGACTGAGGGTTGCCAAATGATTTACTTGATGATGATTGATGCGGAAGAGGACAAAAGAAAATTTATAGTTCTCTATGAAAAATACAGGTATTTGATGATGAAAGTGGCATTCGATGTGCTCGGTGATAATTATTTAGCTGAAGATGCAGTGCATGAAGCCTTTATTAAGATTGCCAAAAATATGGCTAAGATTGGAGATGTAAATTCTCAAGAAACAAAGCGTTATCTGATTACTATTACAAAGAACACAACAATAGATATTTATAGGAAGAGGAGTACCCAAATGAAAAGAGAAATATTTGTTAATGAGCTGGGTGAGAATGATTTGCCGTTAACCTACATTGAAACGGATATAGATAATCGTATTTTGGATATTCTAAAGAATCTTCCAGTTAAGTACAGAGATGTATTCCTTCTAAAATATTCTAGTAAATTGGATAATGATGAAATAGCAGAATTACTAAATATCCCAGAGGGGACTATAAGGCAGCGGCTGTCAAGAGGGAAAGAAATCATACAGGAAGCAATAAATAATATGGAGGTTAATATAGATGGAAAGTGTGAAAGTAACTGATGAATGGCTATATAAATATATGCCAGTTTTGGATTCGGCTATAATTAATAAATTAGAGAGTCAAGTTAATACAGAGTATGAGTTTTCCAGTAAGTTTAAGCATCGTATGAGACGCTTAATTAATCAGGAATCGCATCCGTGGCTAAGAGAGATACAGAATATTAGGAAACAAGTAGCGGTTTTTCTTATTGTAATGATTGGTACTACATTTTTATTTACAATGAGTGTAGAAGCATATAGAGAAAAGTTCTTTGAAACAGTAAAGACAATCTGGGAAGACTCCATACTTTACAGTTATCTTAAAAGCATGGACACGGAAGAATTTCAGATTCATGAACCAGGATATATTCCAGAAGGTTACAGAGAAACTGAGAGGATAGAAGTGGATACACTGTTCAGCGTTGTGTATGAGAACAGTATCGGGGAAATGATTACATGGGATCAAATGCTAGTACTTAATGGCGGGAGTCTGGTGGTGGATTCAGAATATGATAGTCAGATTACAAAGGTAATATATGGAGATGAAGTTATCATATCTCTGTACTCTGATGGCTATATAGGTGCCTATTATGAACATGGTGAATATGCATATATGCTGACAGCGGATAATCTGTCCGCAGAAGAAGTGTGTCTTATGCTGGAAAGTATGCAGAAATGATGGCCAGAACATTTTTTTATAATATAACAGAATATAGCAAAACTATATTATGAATGTAACAAATATAGTTTCTTTTTTCGTTATTGTTTAATGAAAGGAGGATTTTGTATATGAAGGAAATATATGGAAAATGTATTAACTCAAAAACTGCTATTTCGTTAATTATGATACTGGTTGCCATATGTTCGTTAGTAACAATTACGGCGTATGCGCATAATTATGAAATTGCAACTGAAATGGAAATGAAGTCAACTATTCAAAAAGAGAATGTGGATGGGATAGATTTTAGCTCAGACTCTGTGTATATTAATGCCGATTTAATAGAATAAAAATTTTTTGTTGCGAAAGTATAAGTTAGTGTATAAATTGAATAATGCAATTACATAAGTATAATGCAACCGAAAGTTTACAGAAAGAACGAAGAGATTGATAGCTTTTTTCTATCTAAAAATATATGATAGACCTAAGATATTTCATAAAGGAGAATAAAAATGACATTTGGAGAAAAGTTATCAAAATTAAGAAAAGAAAGCAATTATACACAGGAGCAATTTGCGGAGATTTTAGGTGTATCCCGGCAATCTGTAAGTAAATGGGAATCGGATATTGCATATCCGGAAACAGACAAACTGATTCGAATCAGTGAATTATTTGATTGCAGTATGGATTATCTGCTAAAGGAATCGGAAGATGTAGATCAGTCTAAGGAAAAAGAGAATAAGTGGGATGATTCTTATTATCATATTCCGAAGGAAAGAAAAAGTAAGAAAATGCTATGGGGAATGCCATTGTGGCATGTTGCAAAAAACGCAAGAGGCGTATTTGCCGTTGGTTTCAATGCTCATGGTATCGTTGCTATTGGGTTAAAGGCCAGTGGTGTAATATCCTTAGGTCTTCTTTCCACAGTACTGCTTTCCTTTGGAGTTTTAGCCATCGGAATTTTTGCATTTGGATCCTTTGCCCTTGGATTACTATCAGCCGGGGCAATTGCAGCAGGTATTCTGACAGCCGGAGCCGTCTGTTTTGGTATTGTTTCTTTTGGGGCTGCGTCAATTGGGAAATTCTCCGTGGGTGCAATGGCAATCGGAAAATATATTGCTATTGGTGATCATGCTAAGGCAATGATAGCCATAGGGCAATCCGAAGCGCAAGGCACCTTGTATCAGGTCATAGGAGACCCTTCTATCCAGGATATCAGCAGAATAGAAGAATTGCTGGATCAGAATGTTCCGTCTTATTTATCCTGGGCAAAGGAAATCATAAAAGCAATTTTACATTAGCAAAATAATATCCCTTAATTTGCGAATCCTATGGTTTATCCGATACATGGAATCACATACAATAGGAATATAAAAAACAAACCTATTCATAACATGTGAAATGGAGGAGAAAGCTATGAGCAAAAAATTATATAAGAGCACACATGACAGAAAGATCTGTGGAGTATGCGGAGGAATCGCAGAGTATTTTAACATTGATGCAACCCTTGTAAGATTGGCATGGATTGCATTTACCTGCTTAGGCGGAAGCGGAATTCTGGCATACATTATCGCAGCCATTGTAATGTCTGATGATCCGGGATATATTGATGTGAATTAGTAAAAGGAGCTTCATCGATTTAGGATGAAGCTCCTTTTTACTTTAAAAAAGATTGTGCGGTTCCAAGTATACTTTTACATATTTTCGTAAATACTTTCTATGGTAAAAAAGATAGGAGGTGTTTACGATGCCACAATTATCAGAGAAAGAATTATCTACACTCAAAGATTTACTTGCAGATGAAGACCTGTTGGTTAAGAAGTATCAGATGCTTGCCGAGCATGCAGAGGATGAGACTCTAAAGTCAAAAATGACAGAGATTTCAAACAAGCATCAGGCACATTTTAACGAGCTTTATTCAAAATTATCATAGGAGGTCAGCTATGCCGGGAATTTATACAGAAAAAGAAATTTTAAGCGATGCTTTATCCGCACAGAAGGCAACGACAGCGTTATTTAACACATCTGCAAATGAGTGTGTGCACGAGGATGTGAGACAGACTTTGATGGACATTTTAAATGAGGAACACGAAATCCAGAAGGACGTATTTGATATGATGCATGAAAAGGGTCTTTATCCGACACCGGCTGCAGATGAGAAGAAGGTTCAGGAAGCAAAACAGCAGTTTTGCCAGTGTGTAAAATAAAGTGATTGAGCTTCATCGATGAAAGATGAAGCTTTTTTCATTTATGCTCATAAGAAGAGAAGAATGTATAGAAAGGAGAACTGCCCAAAGGAAAATGAAAATCAGAGAATTGCTGGGGGTTGAGAGTATCCGACTGGACGGGAATGCGAAGGATAAAACAGATGGAATAAATCAATTGATTGATTTAATGGTAAAGAGCGGTAAAATCATGGATGTGGTCGAATACCATAAGGATGTTTTTGAAAGTGAAAAGGAATGCATAATTGTTGGGAAAGCTGCAATTTTACATGGCAGGTCCAAGGTGGTTTCCAGGCCCGGGATTGCTGTTATGCTGGTGCGGGAGGGGATAACCCTCCACGCAGAGGATAAGGATCGCGTCTACATTCTCTTTTTACTTGCGGTACCCGATGCAAAGGACCAGATGGAAACAGAACTGCTGGATATGCTTAAGAAAGTAGTTATGGACCAAAGAATGGTAGATTCCATAAAAAAGGCAAGGGGAAAAATGGAAGTTCTAAACCTTATTGGGGGAGAAGAACAGGAGGATGCATAGCAAGTCTTTTGGGTTTTTTTCGTTTGGATATTTACCTTTTATAAGGAAACAATTAAAATGAAATTAGATAGATTGTATGAGGTGATTTATGAGCGCACAGGATAAGATTGAGAAAATATTGCGAAGCTTACATGTGCTTCTTTCAAAAAGCGAACCATATCAGAAGGATACGACGAAGGTTGTTGTTGACAAGCAGGAAATGCTCTCGCTCCTTAGTGATTTAAACAAGAGTATGTATGACATTATGGATGAGTATGAGCTTACCACCCAAAGCCGTGACCGTGCAGAGAGAGAATTCAAGAAAAAAGGCGATAAAATTGTCTGGGATGCAAGCCGAAAAGCGGAGGATATTTATGCTGCCTCTGTCATGTATACCGATGAAGCTCTTCGCAGTGTGCAGGACATTATGAAAGAGGCGGAGGAAAGCTTTAAAAAAATCTATATGGATATGGATAAGCGTCTGGATGACCAGGTTAAGATGGTACAGGCAAATCAGACAGAGCTGAAAGGACAATTGACGGATCTACTGGATAGCGAGAAATACTTAAAGCTTATCGAAGAGCGCAACAAAGAGATAGAAAAAGAAAAGGCCAAGAAGGAAGGTGTGCCTGTGGAAGAGCCAAAGCCTTCTATTTATGCGAACCGTCAGACAGAGATAAAGATCAATACGGAAGTGCTTAGACAGCTTGGTCTTGCAAGTGGGGAAGAGGAAGAATGACGATACTCGTTTGTGATGATGAAAAAGAAATTGTTGATGCAATAGAAATCTATTTACAGCAGGAAGGCTATGAGATCAAGAAGGCATATGACGGAGAAGAAGCCCTTGAAGTATTAAAGCAGGGCGGAATTGATTTAATGATCATAGATGTTATGATGCCCAAGTTGGATGGAATACGTGCGACCCTGCAGGCCCGTAAGGAGAGCAGTATACCTATCATCATCTTATCTGCAAAGACAGAGGATGTAGATAAAATTATTGGACTTAACGTAGGGGCGGATGATTATGTGACAAAGCCCTTTAACCCTTTGGAGCTTGTTGCGAGAGTAAAGTCGCAGTTACGAAGATACTCGATGATGGTGCAGTCACAGGTGGCTTTTGCCAATGTATATGAGGTTGGCGGTTTATGCATCGATGACGACTTAAAAAAGGTTACGGTAGATGGAGAAGAAGTAAAGCTTACGCCAATTGAGTACAATATTTTATTTTTGTTGGTAAAGAATAAAGGAAAAGTATATTCTATCAATCAGATTTATGAGGAAATATGGAATGAAGAGGCAATCGGTGTAGACAATACGGTTGCGGTACATATTCGCCATATCCGGGAGAAAATAGAAATAAATCCAAAGGAACCAAGATACCTGAAGGTGGTTTGGGGTGTTGGTTATAAGATCGAAGGCTAGGAGCAGCGAAATGGAACGATATTCTTTTGGAAAAAAGGCTGTTGCAGTAGTATTGCATCAGCTTTTTTTAATAAGTATGATCATGGGCTTTTTTACCATGGATTTTTTTGCCAGAAATGAAAACATGCAGTATGTGGCGGTTTTTGGAGGCGTCTGCCTGGCCTGCCTGATAGGCGGCTTTCTGCTTCTTGCATATCTGACAAAGGTCTCCGGGAGGGTGTCGGAGAAAAACACGGAAATCTCTTTATGGGGAATTGACCGGATTTATGGAGAAGTACTAACTGTTCTTTTTGGAATACTCATTTGGTTAATACTTCGTACCGTTTTTCAGGCAAATGTAGAACATTTTTCTTTGGCAGGGCTTCTTCTGGTTGCAGGAACGGTGGGATATGTATTAGATACGATTTTTTTACTATACTATTTGAGTATTGTCCGACGGATAAAAAAAGGCATTCTTTTTACCCAGACAGGCTGCTATCATCTTATGGTATGGATCAGAAAACTTCTGCATCTAAAACAGGATGTGTTTTTTTCCACAGAAGAAGCCATGGAATTGCAGAAGCTGATACAGGCTGTGGAGGAGATCGCAGATGGAGATACGGAAATCTGCCTGGATGTAAATCAATTTCATGGGCAGAATCTGGCGCTTGCAGAGGCCATTAACAGAATCGGAGAGGGAATGAAGGCTGCGATTGCCTCAAATACCAAGAGCGAGCGAATGAAGGCAGATCTTATCACAAATGTTTCCCACGATTTAAAAACACCCCTCACATCCATTGTAAATTATATTGATTTACTGAAGAGAGAGGAATTGGAAAATGAACGTGCCAAAAGCTATATAAAGATCATTGAGGAGAAGGCCTGGCGCCTAAAGCAGCTGACGGAGGATCTGGTAGAAGCCTCTAAGATCAGTTCCGGAAATATTAAACTGGATATGCAGAAAATTGATTTTGTGGAGCTATTGTACCAGACGGGAGGGGAATTCGATGAGCGTTTTGAGGCAAGGGGACTTACCATCGTTACGAAGCTTCCCAATGAGCCGGTTTTCATCCTTGCAGATGGGAGACAATTATATCGGGCAATCGAAAACCTTTATACAAATGCAGCAAAATATGCACTGGAAAACACCAGGGTATATGTAGAACTGGTAAAGGAAGAAGAGCTTGCGGTTTTTACAATCAAGAATGTGGCAAAAGCTCCTCTGGAAATGGTGTATGAAGAGGGCGGGAACGAGCTTGCGGAACGATTTGTAAGAGGAGAAAGCTCACGAACGACAGAAGGAAGCGGTTTAGGTCTATCCATCGCAAAAGATCTGTCCGTGCTCATGGGAGCAACTTTTGAAGTTCAGGCGGAAGCTGAGCTGTTTATTGTAAGAATAGCCTTTAAAATGGCTTGATTAAAGTAAATACAAAAGATATAATGCTTGTGAAAGAGACTTTTAGGAGGTAAAGGGATGAAGTTATATGAAAATGGCGCATATCTCGTGAAAGGAAAAGAGATTGTGCTGGAATCACCGGAAGCTGCAGCAGCAGTAAAGAGTATGACCGGAGAGGAAATTACTGTAGCAGAGGCAAAAAAGAACACAATCGCGTATGGTATATTGAAGGAACATAATACTTCCGGAAATATGGAGAAGCTTCAGATCAAATTTGATAAGCTTACCTCCCATGATATAACCTTTGTTGGAATCATTCAGACAGCAAGAGCATCAGGACTTGAGAAATTCCCAATTCCATATGTCCTTACCAACTGTCACAACAGCTTATGCGCTGTCGGCGGAACGATTAATGAGGATGACCACATGTTTGGTCTTACCTGTGCCAAGAGATATGGTGGAATCTATGTTCCGCCTCATCAGGCTGTTATTCATCAGTTTGCAAGAGAGATGCTTGCAGGAGCTGGAAAAATGATCCTCGGATCAGATTCACATACCCGTTATGGTGCCCTTGGAACCATGGCTGTCGGTGAAGGTGGACCGGAGCTTGTAAAGCAGCTTTTAAATAAGACCTATGATATTGATATGCCGAAGGTTGTCGGAATCTATTTGACCGGAGCGCCGATGAAGGGTGTCGGACCGCAGGATATCGCCCTTGCAATCATCGGAGAGGTATTCGGAAACGGGTTCGTTAAGAATAAGGTTATGGAATTCGTCGGACCCGGCGTATCCAACTTAAGCGTAGATTTCCGTATCGGTGTGGACGTTATGACCACCGAGACAACCTGTCTTTCCTCCATCTGGAGAACGGATGACAAGGTGAAGGAATTCTATGACATCCACGGAAGAGTGGAAGAGTATGAGGAATTAAATCCGGGAGATGTTGCATATTATGATAGCTTCATTGAGATTGATCTTAGCCAGATCAAGCCAATGATTGCGATGCCATTCCACCCAAGCAACACCTACACCATCGAGGAATTAAATGCGAACCTGATGGACATTCTGGACGATTGTGAGAAAAGAGCAGAGGTAAGCTTTGATGGAAAAGTAAAGCTAGACCTTAGGAGCAAGGTAAGAAACGGAAAGCTTTATGTGGATCAGGGAATCATAGCAGGCTGTGCCGGCGGTGGATTTGAGAATATCTGTGACGCTGCGGATATCTTAAAGGGCCGCTCTATCGGAGCGGATGAGTTTACACTTTCCGTATATCCTGCATCTACTCCGATCTATATGGAGCTTGTTAAGAATGGAGCAGTTGCAAACCTGATGGCAACGGGAGCAATCGTAAAGACTGCATTCTGCGGACCGTGCTTTGGTGCCGGAGATACTCCTGCAAACAATGCCTTTTCTATCCGTCATTCCACCAGAAACTTCCCGAACAGAGAAGGTTCTAAGGTTCAGAACGGACAGATTTCCTCTGTTGCTCTTATGGATGCCCGTTCTATTGCAGCAACGGCAGCAAACAAAGGATATCTTACCGCAGCCACAGAGATTGACGCAAATTATACCAAACCAAAGTATTTCTTTGATAAAACGATTTATGAGAACCGTGTATTTGACAGCAAGGGGGTTGCGGATCCAAGTGTCGAGATACAGTTTGGACCAAATATCAAGGACTGGCCGGCAATGAGCGCGCTTCCGAAGAATCTTGTTCTTAAGGTTGTTTCTGAGATTCATGATCCTGTAACAACCACAGATGAGCTGATTCCATCTGGAGAGACCTCTTCCTTCCGTTCCAACCCACTTGGACTTGCTGAGTTTGCGCTTTCCAGAAAGGACCCGGAATATGTTGGTCGGGCAAAGGCAATCCAGAAGGCACAGAAAGCGATAGAAGCCGGGGAATGCGCAAAAACTGCATTTGAGGAGATTGAGCCGGTAATGTCTGCAATTAAAAAAGCATTTCCGGAAAAAGATTTCCATGATGGAAATGTGGTAGAAAACATTGGATTCGGAAGCACCATTTTTGCGGTAAAACCGGGAGATGGATCAGCGAGAGAGCAGGCTGCTTCCTGTCAGAAGGTGCTTGGCGGATGGGCAAATATCGCCAATGAATATGCGACCAAGAGATATCGCTCTAACCTCATCAACTGGGGAATGCTTCCATTCCTGATCGAGGAGGGAGAGCTTCCTTTCAAGAATCTGGACTATCTGTTTATTCCGGATATTCGCGATGCAGTTGCAGAGGGAAAGACAGAATTTGAAGCGTATGTGGTAAAGGATGATACACTTACTCCGTTTACACTAAAAATGGGCGCATTGACAGAGGATGAAAAGGATATCATTTTAAAGGGTTGCTTAATTAATTATTATAGAGGTTAATAAAATTGGGAAACGAATCAGAGCCAAAAAAAGAACCGAAAGAATTAACGGTATATGTAAAAGTAGGTATTACGGTATTTATTACCTTTGTCTGCTGCATTTTGTTCTTTTTCATGATTCTTCGATATGAAGGATTTGCAAGTGGATGGAACAAGCTGATGGGTGCAGCATCACCGATTACCATCGGTCTGGTGCTTGCATATCTGCTTACACCGGTCATGCGGTTTTGTGAAAAGGGATTTCTTCCCTTTTTTGAGAAACATTCCAAAAATAAGACAAAAGCAAAGAAAAGAGCAAGAGCATTATCGGTTACCTGCTGTATCATCTTCCTATTGATTGTGATTGCATTGCTCATTGCGCTTATTGTACCTTCCCTGATCAGCAGTATCATGACGCTGATTGCAACACTGCCGGGGCAGGTACGGGATTTTGTTAAAATGCTGGACGAAGGCCGTTTTGGGAACACGGAGCTTTCCGAAATTCTTGGAAATTTCCTTGTAACGGTAACGGACTATGTGGACAATTATTTTACGGAAAAGATACTTCCGGAGATTCAGACCTATATCGCACAGATTACCAGTGGGGTGATATCCGTAGTAAAAACGCTTTTGAATTTCATCATAGGAATCATTGTTATGACCTATGTATTGTCCATAATGGAGACGTTGCAGGGGCAGGCCAAGAAAATTATTTATGCCGTATTTAAGCCAAAATACGGAAATGTCATTACACATACCGTTCGTAAATCTAGTGAAATTTTTGGTGGATTTATTACAGGAAAGCTTTTGGATTCCGCAATTATCGGTGTGATCTGCTACATTGTCTGCTTAATTCTTAAGATGCCAAGTGCACTGCTGGTTTCGGTAATTATCGGCGTTACGAATATTATTCCGTTTTTCGGACCGTTTATCGGTGCGATACCGGCTCTGCTTCTGGTTGTCATTCAAAGTCCATGGCATGCATTGTATTTGCTAATCTTTATTATTGTACTGCAACAGGTGGATGGAAATATCATCGGTCCGAAGATTCTGGGAAATTCAACCGGATTATCTTCGTTTTGGGTTCTGTTTTCCACATTGGTTTTTGGTGGAATCTGGGGTGTGCTGGGAATGATTCTCGGAGTTCCGGTTTTTGCAGTAATTTACTATCTTATCGGAAAAGTCGTAAGAACGGCACTTTCAAAAAAGAAGCTGCCTACAGAGACGGCAGTTTATGTAAAGGCCAGAGGGGTAAACTTAGATACAAATACGCTTCGATACAATAAGCAGGGAGAGCCTCCGGAAGAATCAGATACAAATGAAAAAAAGAACTAGATAAATTTACTGGAAAAGGACTCCTTTTCCAGTATTTCTTTTCGTATATTTTTTGACAATGAAAAGCCCCTATGATACACTAACACTAGGATACCAGAATGAAATATTCTGTATATTTTGAGGTGAAAAAGTTGGATAAGTACGAATATAATTTAAAAATAGACCAGATGAAAAGCCTATACGCGGAGGAGAATTTTGAGGCTGCTGCAGAGATTGCAGATACCATCAACTGGAGCAAGATTAAGAATGTAAATGCGTTGGTCCGGGCCGGTGAAGTATATGAAAAAGTAGCCCGTTATGAAGAGAGCAAGGAAATTCTTCTTACCGCCTATGACCGTTCTCCCATTGGCCGGATGATTATTTTCAGACTGGCAGAAGTTGCGGTAAAGATGAATGATTTTGATGCTGCAAATGAGTATTATAATGAATTTGTCGATATTGCACCCCACGACAACTTAAAATATGTGTTAAAGTATGAGATTCGCAAAGCGCAAAAGGCAGATTATAAAGAACTGATTTCTATTTTGGAGGCCTTAAAGGAGCAGGAATATACCGAAGAGTGGGCTTATGAGTTAGCATACCTATACCATAAAGCAGGGCTTAGTGAGAAATGTATCGAGGCCTGTGATGAATTAATTCTTTGGTTTGGTGACGGCCCTTATGTTGAAAGAGCTTTAGAGCTGAAGATGCTTTATCAGCCCCTTTCAAAGGTACAGGAAGAAAAATACAGAAGATTTCGTCTTGCAAAAGAGGGAATTACAACCATCGGCGAGGAAGAAATGAAGCGGGCGGGAGAGTATGTGCATGACCCCGTTGAGATTCCCCAGGTTTCCCTTAGCCCGGAAAGATTTAACACGGTAAATCTTCAGGAGGAGATTGCAAAGGGCATGCAGCAGATTATCGCTGCCACAGAAAAAGAGATGATTTCCGATACGATGGATAACATCAAGAAAATCGTGGAAGAAATCCCGTATCTGCAGCTTCCAAAGGAAGATGTACCCCAGGAAGAAGGACCGCATATTGAGACAGATGAAGAAATTGACGGCTCCTTAAAGCTTAATTTCCAGGAAATGTTAGGCGAGGACTATGATGGGCAGATGAGTCTTGTTATGAAGGAAAAGGCTCTCATAGAACAGCAGATTACCGGACAGCTTACCATAGAAGATGTTTTGGATGAATGGGAAAAGACAAAACGTGCGGCAGAGGCTGCTCTTTTGGAAGCGGAGCAAAGAAAGCTTGAATCGGCAAAGGCAAGAGCGCTTCAGCAGGCCGGAGATATTATGGACCGCTTAAATGATGTAATTCCTCAGCTGGATGCAGGAGTTACACCAAAAGAATTACTGGAAAAAGAATATTTGCAGCAGGATTTTGTACCGCTTAGTGCAGCTGCTGCGGAAGAAGTTTCGATAGAAGAACCGGTTGCTTTGCAGGAGGAGGCACCGGGAGAAGAGCCGATTCCTTTTGTAGTGGAGGAAATACCGGAAGAAGAACCGATTGCTTTTGCAGTGGAGGAAACACCGGAAGAAGAACCGATTGCTTTTGCAGAGGAAGAAGTACCGGAAGAAGAACCGGTTCCTTTTGTGGAGGAAGTTTCGATAGAAGAACCGACAGAAGAGCCGCTTCCTATGGTTGAGGAGGAAGAACCGACAGAAGAACCGGAAGCTCCTGCAGAGGAAAAAGCTTCGATAGAAGAAATGCCTCTGGTAGAAGAATTCTCCATAACCGACATTCCGGAAATTGAAATTCCGACGGATTTTGCTGCGGAAATTGCAGAGGATATACCGGCAGAACCGGAGAAAAAGAAGAGCACAGAAAACCCATCGAATAAGCTTACGGCAGAGCAAAAATCCATCTTTTCTTATTTCGTGCCGATAAAGGGCATGGAAGACCAGCTCTGTGCAGCAGTAAAGAGTGCCTCGGCACATCTGCTTAAGACAGAGACAGCAGGAACCGGTAACATCATTATTCAAGGCGGACAAGGGTGCGGAAAGACGGTACTTGCTACCAGTTTAATCAAGGTTCTGCAGAGAGAAACCGGAGAACTGAAAGGAAAAATCGGAAAGATTGATGCTGCATCTTTAAATACAAAAGATATTCAGGAATTATTAAAGAAGGTAGCCGGAGGATGCTTGATTATAGAGCGTGCCGGTGATCTTACAAGGGAATCTGCGGTTACGCTTTCTCTTCTGCTTGCAAGTGATACCAGTGGAATCCTTGTAATTTTGGAAGACACATCCCTCGGAATCAAAAAGGCATTGTCATTAGATGACGGGTTTGCCAGAAGATTTACAGAGAAGATTTCGGTTCCGATCTTTACCAATGATGAACTCGTTTCTTTTGCAAAATCCTATGCGAAAGAATTGGGATATGAGATTGATGCGATGGCTGTTCTTGCACTTTATAATCGGATCAATAATATTCAGAAGCTGGATCAAGCCACAACACTTACAGAGGTAAAGGAGATTGTGGACGAGGCAATCAAGAGAGAAGCGCGATTTGGAATGAGTAAGTATATCAGTATTTTGACAGCAAAACGATATACACAGGACGATTGCATTTTGCTTCAGGAAAAGCATTTTGAATAAATAAATGGAGGGGTATATGAGTAATTTTACAGACATGGACTGTTACCTGTTTGGACAGGGAACACACTATGACATTTATCGCAAAATGGGAGCTCACCTTGCAAAGCAGGGGAAAAAAGAGGGAGTATGCTTTGATGTATGGGCACCGAATGCGGCAGCAGTATTCGTAATCGGAGATTTTAACAATTGGGATGAAACTGCCTGTCCGATGAAACGGGTTGAACCGGAGACCATGGGGGTATATGAGCTGTTTGTACCGGATGTGAAAGAAGGGGCGTTATACAAATTCCTGATTCACACGCGGGATGGAAGAAAGCTTTATAAAGCAGATCCATTTGCAAGCTATGCAGAGCTTCGCCCGGGAACCGCATCAAGAGTGGCAGATATCGATCATTTTAAGTGGAGCGACAGCGCCTGGATGAAGAGCCGTGCGGAAATGGGAGATACCATTTACGAACAGCCAATGACCATATATGAGGTTCATCCGGGTTCCTGGATGCGCCATCCGGGCAGAGAGGAAGATGAAAGTCTTTATACATACCGTGAATTGGCAAAATCCCTTGTAGCCTATGTAAAAGAGATGGGATATACACATATTGAGCTTATGGGAATATCGGAGTATCCATTTGATGGTTCCTGGGGATATCAGGTAACTGGCTATTATGCCCCGACCTCCCGTTATGGAAAACCGGAGGACTTTGCTTATCTCATTAACGAATGTCATAAGAACAAGATTGGCGTTATCTTAGACTGGGTTCCGGCACATTTCCCTAGGGATGCCCACGGTCTGGCTGAATTTGACGGAACAGCGCTCTATGAATATGCAGATCCAAGAAAGGGCGAGCATCCAGACTGGGGAACCAAGATTTTCGATTATTCAAAAACGGAGGTTAAGAACTTCCTTATCGGAAGTGCTTTAATGTGGATTGAGAACTATCATGTAGATGGTCTTCGGGTAGATGCGGTTGCATCTATGCTTTATCTGGATTACGGAAAGCAGAATGGTCAGTGGGTTCCAAACAAATATGGCGGAAACAAGAATTTGGAGGCAATCGAGTTCTTTAAGCATATCAATACCGTAATTTGCGGAAGAAATCCCGGGGCGGTTATGATTGCGGAGGAATCAACGGCATGGCCGAAGGTGACCGGAAAGGCAGAGGAAGACGGACTCAATTTCAGCTATAAGTGGAATATGGGATGGATGCATGATTTCTTAGAGTACATGAAGCTGGACCCGTATTTTAGAAAATTTAACCATAACAAAATGACCTTTGCCATGAGTTATAATGAGAGTGAGAAATATATTCTTGTATTATCCCACGACGAAGTGGTTCATTTAAAATGCTCCATGCTCAATAAAATGCCGGGGCTTGAGGGGGATAAATTCAAGAATCTCATGGCCGGTTATGCATTCATGATGGGACACTCCGGAAAGAAGCTTTTGTTCATGGGACAGGATTTTGCCCAGGCACAGGAGTGGAGTGAGGCCAGAGAATTAGACTGGTATCTGTTGGATAATCCGAATCACAGGAAAGTACATGACTGGGTAAAAGAGCTTTTACATATCTACAAGGATAATCGATGCATGTATGAGCTGGATACCAGCTGGGCGGGCTTTGAGTGGATCAATGCAGATGATTGTGATAGAAGTATTTTCAGCTTTGTAAGAAAGAGCAAGGACGGAAAGAATAATCTGCTTTTCGTGATTAATTTCACACCGGTAGAACGACCGGATTATCGAGTTGGTGTTCCAAGAAGAAAGTCCTATAAGCTGATCTTAAACAGCGAGGATGCAAAATTTAATGGTCCGGAAACGGATCGCCCTGTTATGTATAAGGCGGAAAAGGTAGAAAGCGATGGAAGAAAATACTCCATTTCATATCCTTTGGCGCCATATGGAGTAGCAGTTTTCAAATTCTAAATGAATAGAACGAGCCGTAGGTTACATTTTGAGGAATGTGCCCTGCGGCTTAATTTTTTGTGTAACTTTCCGATATATATAGCATCAGAGAAAAAAGAGGGAAGCTATGCAGATTGATCAGACAAGTATACAAAAGGATATCGACCGTAAAATAGCAGAAAACGGACAGGGAATCTTTGCATATATCAAAGAGGATGCAAAGGTTTCTGGGGTAACTACAGAACAATATAAAAAGTCGGAAGAAGTGTCTTCATCCGGCTCTATTTCTATGTCTGATGCAACCTATATACGGCCGGAGCATGAAAAGGAAAAGAAGAACCCAGCACAGCAGCTTGTAAAGGAAGGGAACCTGACTGCAGAGGCAAGAAGAAACGAGATGGCCGTGATTGCAAATACCACAACCCCGGAGGATCTTTCTAAGATGCAGGAGGATGGTTTTTCCATTTCCGATATGAAAGGCAGTACCATTGTAACCGTAACGGATAAAATAAAAGTGGCACTGGCAAAGGGCGGCGGAGATGTATCCTTCGGAAGCACCATGAGTGAGGAAGAAATTGCAGAGATTACCGGAAATGCTTCTGTTGCGGCCCAGATTGCAGATGCATTGGAGCAAAAGGATCTTCCGGCGACCACAGAAAATGTGGAAGATGCAAAAGCTGCCTTCGAGGAAGCAAGGTCCATAGAGGGTCTGGAAGCTTCAGCCATCCAATATCTTATAAAAAATGAACTGCCGCCAACCATCGAGAATCTCTATCGGGCACAGCACAGCTATGGGGAGTCCTCGGATGTAAGAAACAAAAACGCGATTTCCGATGAAGAATTTGACGGAATGAAAGAACAGATTCACCGGATCATTGAAAAAGCCGGGCTGTCTGTTACCGATGAAACGGAGAATGATGCCAGGTACTTATTGGAAAATCATATGCTCCTTACAAAGGAGAATCTGGCCTATTATGAGAGCTTGAAACAGCTCGGAAATCAAAATTTCAGCGACGGACACATCCTTTCTTCCATCACAGATGCCATTTCCGAGGGGAAACGTCCGTTAGAGGGAATTTTAATGGAGGAATATACCCTTTTTGGCCAGGCCAAGGAGGCTGTTTCTGTCATTGAGGAAGCCAGAGAGGAAGACTTAGTCTACCTGATAGATGAGGGTGAGGAGCTTACAGTTTCAAATCTGAAAACGGCTATTGCAAACAGAGGGACGAAGAGCTTATCGGAGGGCGGACTTGCACTTCTTACTGCAAAACGCCAGTTGGAGGAAGCAAGGCTTGCAATGACGGCGGAGGCCAACTATGCACTTTTGAAAAAGGGAGTTTCCATCGATACAAAGCCCTTGGTGGATCTGGTAGAAGATTTAAAGCAACAGGAAAACAGCTACTATAAGGATCTGCTAAATCAGGCGGGAGTGGAGGCCACCGAAGAGAAGGTAACGCTATTTGCCACCACCACAGAACAGATTCAGGATTTAAAAACCTCTCCTGCCAATATCCTGTCTGTGGAGCCTTGGGAAGAAACGATAACCACCCTCCATGAAAAAGGAGAGGCGCTTAAGGCGGATTATGAAAAGGCAAATGAGCGATATGAAACACTAATGACTTCTCCGAGAGCCGACCTGGGAGATTCCATGAAGAAAGCCTTTCGCAATGTGGACGACATCCTAAAAGACTTAAATCTAGAATGCAGTGAGGCAAATCGAAGAGCAGTACGTATTTTAGCATATAACCGGACAGAAATAACTTCGGAAAATATTGCACTTATGAAGGCAAAGGACGAGGAGGTTCAGCGGCTGTTTTCCAACATGACGCCAAAGGTAACCCTTGAGCTGATCCGAAAAGGCGTAAATCCTCTGGATATGAATGTAAACGAACTGAATCAGGCTGCGGAAGAGATCAAAAGTGAGTTTACAGAAACAGATAACGAACGTTTTGAAAAGTTCCTGTGGAAATTAGAGCAGAACAAACAGATTTCAGAGGAAGAACGGACCTCCTACATCGGAATCTACCGGCTGATTGCCCAGGTAGAAAAGACAGATGGTGCGGCAATCGGTTCGTTAATCAATCAGGACGCAACGCTTACCATGAGAAATCTGTTATCCGCTGTACGGTCCCAAAAAAAAGGAAGCATGGACTACGAAGTAAATGATTCCTTCGAAGGGGTTACGGCAAAAACGGAGGGAGCGCGAATCGATGAACAGATTCTGGCTGCCTATCAGACAAGTTGCGTGAAGGATGCGGCAGAAAATCTTACGATAGCGGCCGTTTCCGAAATCGAAAAGACCTGGCAGGATCTTACACCGGAACAGCTAAAGGAGGCCGCCCTATCTGCAAATTCCAAGCAGGCTGAGGATGAATTGGAGATTGCTTATCAGAAGAATCAATTGCAGCAGTTTACGGAAGTGCTGTCTGCATCGGAGGATATTTATACCTATTTGGAGCAGAATGATATACCCAATACCATGAGTAATATACTTGCAGTGACACAGATGTTTCGCAATCCAAACCGTATGTTTGAGCGGCTCTTTACACCTCATAGCAAGGAAAACCAAAGCATAGAGAAGGTAAGAGAATTAAAAGAGCAGGTGATAGAGCGCTTTGCGGAGGCAATAAAATCGCCGACAGAAATGGCAGAAGCCCAGGAAACACTGGCAGATATCGCAGAGCATGTCATGGATACCATGATCATTGAGGATGAGCAGGTGAGTGCCGTAGACTTAAGAGAGCTTCGCTTGCTTAATAAGCAGCTTTCCCTTTGTGCGAAGCAATCAAGAGAGGAATGCTACATGATTCCGATCGAGACCGGGGAAGGCGTAACGGGAGTTTCCCTTAAAATTCTGCGGGGAGAAGAAAAGAAGGGTCTTGTGGACATTCTTTTTCGGGGAAGCTTAATGGGAAAGGTTGCCGCATCCTTTGAGGCAAAGGAGGACAGCATCAGCGGAATGATTGCAACCGATGATGAACAGACACGGCAATTGCTTTCGGAAAACCTCGGTCTTCTTGCAGAGAAGCTAAATGAACAGCAGGACGAAAAGGTGGACCTAAGGGTTGCATATATACCGGATTTATCTCTGGAGCATTACGCGGTAAATCTAAAGTGGAGTGAAAGAAAACCGGCAGCAGCAGGAGAAAAAAATCCGGTACAGACAACAAGACTTTATCACATAGCAGAAAGCTTTATTCAAACCATACAGGACTTAGATCATATTTAAAGAAAATCCATAATGCCAAGATAGATGGAGCGGACAATTTTTTCCTGGTAAAGCTCATCGCAAAGGAGCTCCGCTTCATCGGGATTGCTTAAGAACCCACATTCTACGATAACAGTAGGTGTGGGTGTTTTTTTCAGCAGATAGTAACTTACATTGGATTTCGTTCCACGACTTTTGGAAACGCAAAGGGTCTGGTCCAGTCGGTTCTGAATACAGGAGGCAAGTTCGCCGCTTTGGGCAGAGTCTTTATAAAAGAAAACCTGAGGACCGCAAACCGAAGAGTCCGGAAAACTATTCTGGTGAATACTTACCGTAATAACCGGATTACTTTCTTCAATAAGAGCCAGACGATTTTTCATATCCTCCCGTTTGATGTTGGAAGAATCCATATCTGCCAGGATAGCATCAGAGTCTCTGGTTAAAACAACTCGATACCCTTTGTTTTCCAGCAGAGGGGCAAGCTTTAGCACAATAGCTAAATTAATATCCTTTTCGTAAACATTGTTTACACCCACCATTCCGGGATCATTTGCACCGTGGCCGGCATCAATTACAATACAGGGAGCAGTGGATTTCGTATGCTCGGAAGCGACGTAGGAGGCGCCCTGACGTCCAATGAAAAAAGAGACAACAAATAGACATAAGATAGAAGTATATTTTAGTATTCTTTTCATAGAAAAACCTGATCTGTCATTACTTCATCTTATGAGAGGATAAAAAAAATATGCCATACAGCAATTGCTGTACGGCATATTTTATCTCTCTTTCATTTAATTGATATATTTTATAACGGTATCCCATATGGCGTTGGTATCCCAATACAAGCTCCAGAAGGATGCTCCTGCGAGGCCATATTCCTCCATGAGCCGGAGTCTCTCTTCTGTGGAGGAGGAATCCTCCATCCAGATCATATAGGTGGAACCGTTTTCTTCATATTCGGCATAGAACTGGCCGCAATCCTCCAGCCATACTTTTTCTGCGTTATGGCTTTCCACAAGGGTAGCAGATGCGGTTGAGCTGTAAGCAGAGGAGGAAAGGTTATATACAATTTCCGTATCGGAAGCATCGGAGTTTGGAGTTTTTACCCAGACTCTTGTATAAAGCGGCATTCCTAAGATGAGCTGATCGGAAGGAACATCCTTAAGGGTTGTGGAAACTCCCTCTCTTACCCAGCTGATAGAAGCCACAGAGCCTTCCTCTTCCGATCCGGAATAATGCTCATCATATTCCATCATAACTACATAATCCGCAAAATCCGCAAGCTCACTCAAATTATATACTGCATTGTAGCTTGCAGGATGAAGAACATCAACGGAAAGCACAATGCCGTTATTTGCACATTTCAAGGAAAGCTCACGAATAAACTGGATATATCCATCACCCACGGCAGCGCTGTCGAGATACTCAAAATCGATGTTAATTCCATCCAGATTGTATTGAATGGCCATAGATACGATCTGGTTTACCAGGTTCTGACGGACAGAGGTATGAGTCAATATATAGGTGGTATCCTCTGTTCGGTTAAAGTCTGCATAGTCAAAATTATCTACCATTGCCCAGACTTCAATATCGTGCTGATGGCAATAGGTTACATAATCGGAAGAAGCAATGCTGGATAGATTTCCTTTTCTATCCTTTAAGAAGAACCAGGTAGGAGAAACCACATTTAAGCCCTTCGTATTGGAAATCTGGGTAGCAATATCTCCATTGGAAGAAGAGGAATAAAGCTGATCCCAGGCCATGCAGATCTTAAAATCCTTGCGGATATGAGAGAAGGTCTCCGGAACAAACTCGCTGGAAATGGTTTCTGTGGCTACAGAGGAAAGTGCGTTGGAACGTATATATCCAACCACGCCATCCGAGGTAGCAACCTTGAACCATTTTTCATCCTGTGCCAGAACAGTAACGGTATCACTTTTGGAGATATCTGCAAGAATCGGGCTTTTAATTCCGCCTTTTTCACGAATCTCGGTATTTTTCTTGACCACTGCGGTTTCAATCTCACCCCATGCATTCGTCATGACCACCCGGGAAGGAGTGTCATAATAAGAGTAAGTAAAATCCGAATACTGGTTTACGAAATCAAGATCAATCCATGCAGAGTCAGAGGTTGCTTTTACGATTACCCGGCCATAGTCCACAGAATTTTTGGTTACAAGATAGCTGGTTGCATCTGCCTCCGCTGAAATTAAGTCAGAAGCAGTGGTATAGAGCAGGATATTCTCGTTCTCATCCCAGTAGAAGCGGGAGTTGATAACATCATGAACAAAATGAAAATCAAGATAGACCTGTCCATCGATTAAGGTGGCAACACCGTTCGTTATTTCATTGTTTAGAACAACAGCAACATCCGTCTCAGATGTAACATGATAATAGTCGGATAAATCCGCTCTCTCCTTGGACGGGGTATATTTTTGAATCAGTGATACGATTACGATACCTGAAATAATAAGAAGTATCAGAACGATTACCACTATAGCAGGCATTATTTTCTTCTTCATGTAGAAAAAAGGCTCCTTTCCGAATATTCACATACTTAAACAAATTATAGCATTGTGGTTTCTCAGATTCAAATAGTATATGCAAAAAAGCGCAGGAAAGAGACTGTCAAAATAAGACAGTCTCCCTCCGATCTTTTTTCCCGTTAATTTAGTTTAATAGAATGGCTGTGCTATGTACTCCATCCCAAATGTCTTAATAATGTATTTTAAGATTTTTTCTAAAAGCTATAATAATAAGTCGAAAAAATGGAAAATAAGTTCTCCTATCCTCCTCCTTTCCATACTGGCTTTCTTTCGGCTGTAGAAGAATTGTGGTATACAAAATTCCTTACAGTATCTCTTCGAAAAATTTCCAATCGGAGACTGTCAATTGAAACGGATTTTCCAGAAAAGGAACGGAAATGACCTTCATGTGATAGTGTTCTTTCCAATAAGTAATGTTTTCTTTTATCCCCAAATTTCCCAGAAGAGTAATATGTTCTGAATCCAAAAATTGTATTTTGTATTTTAAGAACCCATCCCATGTATGTTTGCTTTTCCAGGGGCAGATACTACCAACAAGAAATTGTTTTTTGCATTGCACAAATTCCTGATAAGTTGCAGGTGAAAGAAGCCCCAGATCAAAAATAAGGCAGTCATATCCCTTTTTTCGTATTTCCGGCAGACTCCGAAGGGTACAATCCGGATAAAAATCCATATGAAGGAAGGAAAAACAGGCGTCATCTCCCTTTGCAGAAAGATGATGGATCTGCTTACTGCCATTCATTTCGATATATGCGGTTCTTAGACCGAGCCTGCTGCACATATAATTCGAGAGAGAAAGTGCAATGTGTGTGGTACCGATCCCATGCTCAATTCCACAGACTGCTATTGTTTGTGGGAATGAGGAAATCTTCTTCTTAAAGCAAAAAATGATAAAAACCGTCCTTTCTGTGAAAGCAGTTGTTCAACGAGTTCAAGCTTCCTCCGGGTAATGGAAAAAGGATCCTTTTCGTAAGAAAACATATACACCGGAAGTGAAAATTCCTTGGCAAACTGGTGTGCAATCCGGGAATTGCCCAGATTGCAGATCACTTTTACGCGGTCTTTGTGCAAAATCAGGGACTCCTTTCGCGCGCATGAGTCCGGGTAATGCCATGGTCCGCCGGAGCAGATGTAAAGAATGGTATCTGCGTCAGAACTTAAAGCCGCAGATAGCTCTGTTCCAAAGTCGAGGATCTTGATTCCGTCAAAGGTATCTTCGATCCGGACGCCTGGACCATATTTTGGAAAACCGCCAAAAAAGCGATAATAGACATAGCCATCCTTCTCACACATATTCCTTGAGACCGCCAACAGATTACGAAGATTGTTATCCGGATTTTCTTCGTAATAGAGAGCGCTTTTTCCCAAATAATTCAGTGCTGATACGAGAGAAATGGCGATGTGGGTTGCACCACAGCCGGGAAAACTCCCGACAACTGCTATTTTTTTACACAGATGCGGCTGACTGATTTTGTAAAATTGCTTTTGGATTTCCAGACTCAGATCTTCTACCGTTTCAAATCGTAAATCTGGGTCCGGATCAGTTGCTTTTTGGATAATATGTTGAAATGATCTGGAAAGCCGGGTATCTACATATCCCTTAAGATATTCCATCAATTTTCCGATGGAAAAAATATCCGCGGTGACAGACTCCGATTTTCCTGAGAGGTGTTCCGGAGCTGAAAATGCGGCATTTCCAAATTGTTTGAAGTTATTTCCTAAACTGGTAATAGAACATGATATGCCAAAATCGATTAATTTTATCTGATTCCCGCATACTATAATATGTGCAGGTTTTAAATCCTGATACAGAACAGGATAGGGTAAAAACGAATGCAGATAAATAAAAATATCGCAAAGCTGCATACAACATGTGCAAAAAAAGTTTAGGGAAATAAACGGTTGATGAAGCAGATACTCTTCCAAAGATTCACCCTTTATGTATTCTTCAACTAAATAATAGTTGTCCTGATCCTCTTCAATATCATAGATCATGGGAATACCGGGATGCTTCATGGACTTTAGAAGTCGTGCTTCCGATAAAACAGAAAGTTGGTCTGAGCTTTCTTTGGGGATAACTTTGATTGCTCGTTCCACTTCTAGAGATTGATGTCTGGCAAGATAAACAGTACTGAAGCTTCCACTGCCTAAGGTCCGAAGAACCTCATATTTGCCGGACAAAAGAAATAAATTTGAACTTTTCATACGCTCCTTTTTGCAGCGCATCTTGTGTAAAATCATTTTTATCATAAAAGATTTTAAATTGCAAGAGTTTTTTTAGAAATTTTTAATAGCTTGTCATACTTTACATCACCAAATCATTTGATTATAATAAGTGTACGATTTACATGGAGATTTTCAAAGTAAGGATGTGATGATATATGAAAATTGAAAAGGTAAATGAAAACCAGATCCGTTGCACTTTGACAAGAGAGGATCTCGCGGATCGACAGATTCGGTTGAGTGAACTCGCCTATGGATCTGAAAAAGCAAAGATGCTGTTTCGTGATATGATTCAGCAGGCAAACAACGAATTCGGTTTTGAAGTGAATGATATTCCGCTTATGGTTGAGGCAATTCCTGCATCGGCGGATTCCATTATATTGGTTATCACTAAGGTTGAATATCCGGAGGAGCTGGATACAAGATTTTCAAAATTCTCTGATCCGGATGAAGATATGCTCTACGAGGATGAGGCACCATCCCTTCCTCCGCTTCCGACCCAGGGAGCAGATGATATCTTAGGTCTTTTCAAAAAGCTAAAGGAAGGACAGGAGCAGGCAGCTTCCGAGGCGGCCTCCCAAAAGCCGGAAACGGAAAATCCGGTAAGAGCCCTGCCGGACCTGACCAAGATGTTTGAGTTTAAACAGATGGAACAGGTGGAAAAGCTTGCAAAAGTTTTAAGTGACTACTATCAGGGAGAAAATGATCTGTACAAAAACAGCGATACCAATCGTTTTTACCTTATGGTCCACAAGAGTATGCACACACCGGAGGAATTCAATAAGGTGTGCAATGTGATTTGTGAGTATGCGTTGCAGAAGAATTATAATGATGCCATCGGAGCATATTTTGCAGAGCATGAAAAAGCAATCATAAAAGGAAATGCACTTCAAATACTGGCACAGTTGTAAAAGAAATCAAAAAAAGCGTTCGCATCTGCGAACGCTTTTTTCTGTCTGAAATCAGCCTAAATCCTGCTCTAAAAATCCGTTGATATCTTCAACTAAATCATCCGGATCGATTCCATGAACCAAAGCAGCCTCCTCGATGGTTTCCATCTGGGAAGATGGGCATCCGAGACAATGCATTCCGATGTTTAAAAGGACTGGTGCAATATTTGAATCGATCTGAAGAAGTTCGCCAATCATAGTGTCCTTGGTAACTCTAGCCATAGGTTAAAACCTCCTTATTTTTTGGTAAATATCTTGTGCTATTATAATACGATTCCCAGGGAATTGCAAATTATTCCGTTAATGAAATGGGAAATAGCGCCGATATATTAACCAGAAACACATTTGACAGGAGGGACCTACATGAAGATCAATCAGAATATGTCAGCAGTTCGGGCAAACAGTCAGCTGCTTCGCACGGAGAACAAGCTAACAGCATCTGTGGAGCGTTTATCCAGTGGATATAAAATCAATAAGCCGGGGGATAATCCGGCAGGAATGGCAATATCCAATAAGATGAGAGCCCAGATCCGTGCGTTAGATCAGGCGGAATCCAATGTGTCGGATGCCGTATCTGTCATGCAGATCGCCGACGGAGCCCTAAACGAAGTAAGCTCCATCCTCCAGCGAATCCGGGAGCTGTCTGTTCAGGCAGCAAACGGAACCTACTGCTATGAAGACAAGCAGAGTATCCAGGCAGAAATCGACCAGTTAGCGGAAGAAGTTACCCGTATTTCTTCCGATACGGAGTACAATAAAAAGACTCTGTTGGACGGCTCTTCAGATCTTCGCACCTATGCAACACCCAACAGTGCAACACGCATCCAGATTTCCAATACTGTAGCCTCCGGAGATTATACCTTTAACGTAACGGAGTCTGCGGACAAAGCAAAGATGAGTTTTAAAACGGATGTCTTATTTGATGCCACAGGAGAATTGAAAACTGACTATGAGGAAGAGGTCATTTCGTTAAACGGCATTTCCATGACCCTTACAAAAGGAATGACTCAGGACCAGTTTTATGAGGAGCTTCGCAATACGGCAGAACAGGCCGGGGCATCCACGGAATGGAAAGCGGATGGCACAGTACTTTTGGAGAGCACCAGATATGGGACAAGTGCCGAAATAGCAATCTCTCTATCCGATAATCTGTACACTAAAATGGCCGTGAAGGACGCAGCAGACGAAGATATCGATAAGCAGAATGCGAAGCTCAATCCTGAGACGAATAGAATGGAGCTTACCGTATTTGGAGAAAATGCAGAAGTATCCTTTTCCGATAAGAAAAACCCGGATGGGTCTTATGCGTCCGGATTTACTTCCTCTGCCACGGTGACTACTGACGGAAACCGCATAAAGATAACAGACTTTAATGGTTTTTCTATCGATTTTCTTCTGGATGAAGATTATGGGGATGAAAATGGTAAGGCAGCTGCAACAGAGGAAGGCAACTTTAAGCTTGAGGTGACAGAAATCGGTACTATGACCATTCAGACCGGAGGAAACCAGTATCAGACCATTGACCTTAGCATCCCGGAGGTTTCTGCGGAAGCACTCTATCTGGATACGGTGGACGTAACCGTTGCAGGAGGGGCAGTGCGGGCACTTTCCACCTTAGACGAGGCAATGGAACGGTTAAACGAAGTAAGATCCAGAATCGGAGCATTCCAGAACCGTTTGGAGTATGCATCGGGAAGCTTAAGCGAAACACAAGAGGATATGACGTCAGCCTACTCAAATCTTATTGATACCGATATGGCAACAGAAATGGTGGAATATACCCAGCAGAGTGTGTTAGAGCAGGCTGCAACCTCGGTTCTTACACAGGCAAACGATTTACCGGAAATGGTACTTCAGATGCTGCAGTAGGTGAGGTGGCTCCATGAAAAATGAGCAGATTCGTGATTTTACCAGGAGACTCAGCCAGTGCAACAAAGGGGAAATGATTGTCATTATTTATGATATCTATTTTGCATACGCAGAGGATGCAAAAGAGGCATATCGGGCAGGCAGCCATGATTATTTTAAGCACTCGATCCATAAGGCACAGGATGTCCTGACGCAATTGATGGGAGATTTAGATTTTGCTTATCCACTGGCAAAAAATCTCTATGCTTTGTATCTGTATGCCAGAAATTCGCTGTCCAAGGCGCTCTATCAAAATAGCTTAGATCCGCTGTTAGAGGCAGAGAGGATTATGCTCCGCCTCTATGACAGCTTTAAGGAAGCAGCAAAATCAGATACATCGGGACCTATCATGAGCAACACCCAGCAGGTCTATGCAGGCATGACCTACGGGCCAAAGTCACTCAATGAAAATTATATGGAAAATCAGGCAAGGGGATTCTTCGCGTAAGAATCCTCTATTTTTTTAACACTCTCCAGTAAGTACTTGTAGCGCATCTGAATGGCCTTTGCATGGTAGATATAGTAATCAATCAGATCCGGCTCAACTACATTCTGAAGGTTCGTGTAAGTAATATTCAGCTCCGCCGTAGTCTTGTTTAGGTTATCCACCAGCATCAGATAACCCTCATCTGTTTCAAGTGTTTTCTTATTTCGCTTCATAATGATTCCTCCACTTTTTGAAAAACGGATTATGATAAAAGTATAAGCAGGTATATGGAAAACTATACAAAAAATTGGAAATTCAATTGTAGATTGTTCCTAAAAAATTTGGCTTTTTTCAAAAAAGACTGGACAGCCCAAAAAAGCGTTGCTATAATCCGACTTAAAATCAAAGCGAGGTGATGCGGGATTTATGGTGCAGATCGCACAGAACCTTTTACTGTATGGAGTGCTATGCCTTGCAGTATTGGAGGATTTTTACCGCATGAAGATCAGCAATCGTCTGATCATCGTGGGTTTGCTGCTCTCCTTGGGATTTAGAATCCAGGCGGAGGGCATAGGTGCAGTACCCTTTGTACTGTGGAACATTTCTTTTCCTGTTATAGTCTTATATGTCTTTTATCTGTTGGGGGCCATCGCCGCAGGCGATGTAAAACTCTTCTCCGTTGTCGGAGGGTTTCTCCATTTTCAAGAACTGATCATGTGTATCATTGTGTCGTTTTTAATCGCGGCATTGTTTTCCATTGGAAAAATGGTGTATTATCACAGGTTTTCCACAGGAATACAAAAAGGTGCCGGATATCTTTGGGGACGATTAAAGGGCGAGCAAAAAGTGTATGAGAGAGATTTTTCTAAAAAAACCAATCTGATACACTTTTCTTTTGCCATTCTTTTGGGAACGGCAGCAGTTGAGCTGTATCTGGGAGGCTGGCATTAGAAGGGAGCACAATGCAAAGAATAAAATTGGCAATTTGTATGAAAGACGCAGAATATCAATCGCGTTTTACAAATTATTTGTTTGGACACTATAAGGAGCAATTTGAGTTACATGGATACACATCCCTGCTGCAATTCATGGAGAACGTGGAAAAAGGCGGGGAACAGATCCTGCTGATAGATGAGCAGGTGGATAGAACAGAGCTTGGCTGGGAAGGGACCATCGTATGTCTGACGGAAGATACGGAAGGGGAAAGCTTTGGGGCCCCAAAGGGAATGCATCTTGTAAAAAAGTATCAGGATGCAGACAGAATTGTGGAAGGAATTTTAAGCAGCGTCGGCGAAGCCTTTTGTGAACTGGAAAGTAATGGTATCCCGGCGGGAACGCAGAAAACCATTGCAGTATATTCTCTTTCTGAAACAGAGTATCAACTGCCCTTTGTACTTACTATGGCATCCATACTTGGAGAATCCCAGAAAACCTTAGTTCTCGACCTTCAGGAAAACAGCGGATTACAGCAGCTGTTTGACGATGGAAGAAATCAGGGATTGGAAGAGCTTATGGTAATGGCGGAAGGAGGAAAGTATTCCAAAAACAGACTGTTTTCCTGCATATGCCACAAGGAAAACTGGGATTATATCTATCCGGCGAAGGACACACAGTGCATAGGAGGATTGGAGAGTAAAACCTATTTTAAAATGCTGGAGCTGATTCGCAAGGAGCTGCACTATGATATTCTTTTGGTCAATTTTGGAACCAGATTTTTGGGGTTCTTTCAGGCGCTGGAAAGGAGTCAGGCGGTTTTTCTGCTAAAAAGGCAAAGTATTCTCTCAGAGGGGAGAGAGCAGGAGCTTGAAAGAGAGCTGATACAAAAAGGCTTTTCCCGAATCATGGATAAGCTAGTCAGGATGGAGATTCCCTTTGGCTCATCCCAGGTAATACCCTGTGAACGATTGGCGGAGGAATGGAAATGGAATGAATTTGGGGACCGGATTCGAAGAAGTATCTTGGGGGTGACACAGAATGGATAGCCTTGTTACAGAGCTTCGTGAGAAAGTATTAAACCGAATCGACTTGTCGAAGGAAACCACAGACGAGGAGCTGGAGGAGCTGATTGCACAGGAGGTTTCCTCCATCGCGTTCAAAAGACAGCTTACGATTGCAGAAAGAGTAAATCTAGAGCAGCTGGTTTTTAATTCCCTCCGTAAACTGGATGTCATTTCTGAATTGATGGAGGATGAAGCAGTAACAGAAATTATGGTAAATGGCCCCCGGAAAATTTTTTATGAAAAGGAAGGTCAGATCTTTCGATGGGACAAATCGTTTGCCTCGGAGGAGCGTGTTCTGGATATTCTGCAGCAGATCGTTGCAAATCACAATCGTGTCATCAATTTATCCTCTCCGATTGTGGATACCAGACTTGCGGATGGATCTCGTGTAAATGCGGTATTATCCCCGATATCCGTGGATCAAACCGTAATCACCATACGAAAATTTCCAAAGGAGCCCTTTACGATGAATCAGCTGATTCGTATGAAATCTATATCAGAAGAAGCTGCCGACCTGCTTGAGGTTTTAGTAAAAGCCAGATACAGTATCGTGGTTTCCGGCGGAACCGGTTCCGGAAAGACAACATTCTTAAATGCACTCTCCGCATTTATTCCAAAAGATGAACGGATTATTACCATAGAGGATTCCGCAGAGCTACAGATTCAGGGAATCGAAAATCTGGTCCGATTGGAAACGAGGAATGCGAACATGGAAGGAGTAAAGGAAATCACGATCCGGGATCTGATTCGGACCGCACTTCGCATGAGACCCGACCGAATTATTGTGGGGGAATGCCGCGGCGGGGAAGCCTTTGATATGCTTGCAGCATTTACCACCGGACATGACGGCAGTTTTACCAGCCTTCATGCAAATTCCGGAAAGGATGCCGTTTCCAGACTGGAAACCATGGTTCTTATGGGGATCGAGCTTCCGCTTCCTGCAATACAACGACAGATTGCCTCCGGAGTAGACATTATTGTTCACTTGGGAAGAATTCGTGATAAAAGCAGAAGAGTTCTGGAAATCACAGAGATTTGTGGAATGGAGAATGGACAAATCAGGTGGAACCCGCTTTACCGGTTTGAGGAATATGAAGAGAAGGATGGAAACGTGATAGGAGAACTTAAGAAAGTAGGATGCTTAAAAAATGAACAGAAAATTTGGGACGCAGGAATCCGATGGGACAAGGGAGTTTTTGCAGGATTACAGGAGATATAGGCTGACTGCAAAAGACCACCTGCAGGCAGCTTTTACTGCAGCTGTCGGTTCGGCTGTGATTTCCGTTCTTTTCTACAATTGCATTTGGGGAATTCTTATAATGCCTGTTCTTTTTCTGGTGATAAAAAGACGCAGAGAGAAGGAAGCTGCAAAAAAACGACAGGAGGAAATAACAAGACAATTTCTGGACGCGATACGGGTGGTGTCCTCTGCTCTGTTTGCAGGATTTTCCATGGAGAATGCGTGGATAGAGGCTCAGAAGGAGATAGAAAATCTGTATGGGGAAAAAAGTATCCTGTATTCTGAGATATCAAAAATAAATCGGAAAGTAGCGATGTCGGTTCCAATAGAAGGACTGATTTTAGATTTTGCAATAAGAACAGGAGTAGAAGATATTCTATCCTTTGCAGAAGTATTTCGCTTTGCAAAAAGAAGTGGCGGAGACATGGTAAAAATCATTGACACTACGGTATGTCATATTAAAGAAAAGCAGGAGACCATGCAGGAAATTGAGATTCTGATAGCAGCAAAACGAATGGAACAGAAGGTCATGGGGGTCATACCGATTTTTATTCTTGCCTATCTCCGGCTAACCTCCAATGGGTATCTGGATATTCTTTATGGGAACTCTCTGGGAATCCTTTTTATGTCCTGCGCGTTGGGGGCATACCTTTTTGCGACGCATATGGCGGAGAAAATAATGAACATTACGGTGTAGATATGAAAAAGAAGAAGAACGTATGGATAGGAATCCTGTGTCTGGCCGGCCTTATAGCGGCAATTTATGTGGATTTCTTCTCTCAGGAGGAAGCAGATGCAGATGTTCTCCTGCGCAAGGAAGCAGGAGAAGGGGATAAGACGTTGACTTACTACTTAACTGCAGAGGATATTCTTAAGGATTATCCCTATCAGGTTGCGGTAAGGGAAGCCAAATATACCGAAAAAGAAGCGAAGGAATATATGAATCGGGCAAAAGAGGAAATCGATGAAAGCTTTTGCAGAGAGGGAGAGGAACTGTCAAAGGTAACCCTGTATGTAAACCCTGCTGCTTCTTATGCCAAAGGAGCGGTGCAGGCGGAATGGACATTTTCGGATTACAAAGCCATTGATTTGGATGGAACCATCCTGGAGGATGGGGTGGATTCGGATGGAACCTTCATTGTTGCAAGTGCAATGCTGGCCTGTGGAGATTACAAAGAGGAATATTCGTTTCCTTTTCGGGCATTCCCCAAAGAAAGGACAACAGAAGAACAGCTGCTGGAGAAAATTGATGGATATTTTGTGGAACAGAACCAGCAGGAAGGTACAAAAACCATTTCTCTGCCGATGGAAATGGATGGAATTTCCCTGCAATGGATAAAAGAAAAGGAATATGTCACGGTAAAAGTGCTGTTTCTTGAGCTCATTCTGCTGATCTTCTTTCCTCTCATGCGCATAGAAAAGGAAAAAGAGCGCAAGAAGGAAAAGGAGAAGGCATTATTGGCAGAGTATCCCAATATAGTGAGCAAATTAACCATTTTAGTGGGTTCCGGGATGACAATGAAGCAGGCATGGAATAAAATTTCCGCTTCTTATATTGAGAAGAGGCAAAAAAGTAAATCAGAGGAGAACGTTGCCTATGAGGAGATGTACAGAACGACCCGGGAGTTAGAGGAAGGAAAAAGTGAGAGACAGGCATACCAAAAATTTGGAGAAAGAATTGCTCTTCCTTCTTATTACCGTCTCGCCCGTATCCTGATTCAGAGCTTACAAAAAGGTCCAAAAGGAATGATGGAGCTGTTAGAGCAGGAATCCGAAAAGGCATTTGAGGAGCGAAAACACATTGCAAAAAAGCTGGGGGAAGAAGCATCCACAAAGATGATTTTTCCGCTCATTATCATGATGGCAATTGTGATGGCAATTATTATTGCTCCGTCAATTATTGATTTTATGGCATGAAAGGAGAAAATTATGTTAGGATTTAAGAATTTTATTTTGGAAGAAGATGGTGTTGGTGTAGTGGAAATGATCTTGATTCTGGTGGTTCTTATTGGACTGGTACTGATCTTTAAAAAGCAATTGACCACCCTTGTGAACAATTTGTTTGATACCATTACAAACCAGGCAAAAACGGTATAACCATGAAACAGAGAAAAGCAAGCATAACCATTTTCGGAGTGCTCAGCATGATGTTGATAGCCGCGGTTCTTTTTACAATGCTGGAATCCGCCAGATATTGTGAGATGAAAAAACTGGTTACCATCAATACGGCATCCATAACGGAATCCTTGTTTGCCGGATATGTACGACCGCTTTGGGAGGAGTATCATCTGCTGGTTTTTGATGCAACCGGGGAAGATGAGAATCGTTTCACTATGGTAAAAGCAAATATGGAGGCTCTTTCCAATGAAAATCTGGCCCCATTGGATGGAAGCTGGATTTCCATCGGGAATAATCTGATGCAGATCAAAACAGTAGGTATGAATGTAGAACAGTACCGGTATATTACCGATGAAAGAGCCTTCGAGGATGCCGTAGTTGCATATATGAAGAGTCATATGTTATCAGAATCTGCAAAATTTCTGTATGGCCAGTATGAAGGCATCAAGGATCTGATTGGAGAGGAGCCCTCCTCAGGCGCTGCGGTTTCGGAGGCAGTAACTGCCTTAAAAGAGGGAGATATTGTATCCGATGCAGCAGAGTCATCAGAGGGGAGGAAAGAGGAAGCAGGTTATGACAATCTGCCTGCAGTGGAGGTGAAAGAGAATCCATTGGATGTATTTTCAGAGCTGCAACAAAAAGGGATATTAGCCCTTGCAGTACCGGATTCTCTTTCTATTTCCGAAAAGTCCATAGCAGGCAGCGAATGTGTGTCAAAGAGGACTTTGTCTGTGGGGAATTTCGAAGAACCTTCAGAAACGGCATGGACCGACAAAATTCTATTGGAACAGTATCTGGGAGAATATTTAAGCTGCTTTACAAAGGGAAAGGAAAATCGTGCTCTTTTGTATGAGCAGGAGTACCTCATTGCCGGAAAGGACCAGGACATGGAGAATTTGAAGGCTGTGGTAAACCAGATACTGGCAATCCGGGAAGCTGCCAATTTACTGTTCCTGTCTACGGACTCGGGAAAGCAGGCACAGGCCATGGCTGTGGCCGTATCCCTGGCGGGAGAGTCTGCCAATCCTGTTGTTTTAGAGATCGTAAAATGGGGTGTCCTGGCAGCATGGGCTTATGTGGAGAGCCTTCTGGATGTTCGCGCTCTTCTTTCCGGGGGAAGTATTTCTATGATTAAAAGCTCTACCGAGTGGACCTCGGATGTCACCGGACTTGCCACCAGTCTGCTTACCTTAGGAAAGGCAAAGAACTGTGAGAAAGGGCTGGGCTATGAAGGGTATTTGGCAATTCTTCTTTTCATGAAGAGCGAAGAGGAGCTGTCCATGCGTGCACTGGATATTATGGAGGCAACCCTTCAAGGAATGGAGCATTATTCGGATTTTAAAATGGATCGGATGGTTTTGGAAGCAAGGATTACGATGGAGTATTGCTATCCAACCATTTTTCTTGGTATGGATGGACTGACACAGGGAATGAAAAGAGAGTTCTTTTTGAAAGCGGAAAAGACATATTCCTACAGAAAGGCCGGTGTATAGGGGTGTTTCGTTGCTTTAAAATCTTTAAAAAAATTTTGCGAAAATCTCTCACAAAGCACGCAAAGTGTAACCCCCCCAACAGTTTTTACAACGGGACACCCCTGTGCGCCGGATCCTATACCTTAGAGGCCGCCGTGGTGATACCTCTTGTAACCGCCTTCTGGCTGTTTCTTCTCTTTTTCTTCCGAGTGCTACAGGTGCAGACCGGGGTATATAGTGCCTTGTCCTACTCCAGCCGGAAAACTGCGGCGATTGCGTCGGAAATGGAGTCTGCTGCAGCTTCCCTTGGTACGGCAGAAATACTCTTTCGGGAAAAGCTTGCCGAACAGGAGACTGCCTGTAAGTACATAGAGGGAGGCATGTGGGGAATTTCTTTGCTTACGTCAGACTGTTCCGGTGAGTTCATTGATTTGAAGGCATATTACCGCGTAAAATTTCCAATCGGGTTCTTTCAGATCAAAGGAATTACCATTTACCAGGAGAGCAGGAGCAAAAAGTGGACAGGGCAGCCGGCAGAGCAGGACGAACAAGAATCCTATGTGTATGTAACAGAATATGGAGAGGCCTATCACAGTTCAAAGGAATGCAATTATCTGGATTTGTCTATTCGAACTGTAAAAGCGGCGCAAATTGGGGAATTGCGAAACAGAGATGGACATAAATACTACCCGTGTGAGCTTTGCGCGGAAGAAATTTTGCGGCTAGAGGATGTATACATTACAAGCTATGGAGCGTCTTATCATAGCAGTTTAAGTTGTGGAGGCTTAAAGCGAACGATTTATGTCATAAAGCTTTCAGATGTGGGCTTTCGGCATCCCTGCAGTAAATGTGTATCAGGAAATAAGGAAACGTCTTTCGGAGAGGAAGAATAGTGGATAACATGGACTTTTTTAAAATAGCTCTTGCCGTTAGCGGCCTGGCAATCAACAGTATTTTAGATTTAAGAAGAAAGCGAATATCGCTTTTGGTAACTATTTTTTACGGCCTTCTGGGTGTGGGATATCAGATCGCCACTGATAAGATTGGAGGATGGATGATGGTCTCACTTCTTCCGGGACTGCTGGTTTTAACCCTTGCAAAACTAACAAAGGAAAAAATCGGGTACGGAGATGGTTTTATTCTATTGGCACTAGGCTGTTATCTAAATATAGAGGAAATGGCCCTGGTATGTATGATTGCGGTGTGTTTCGCGGGAAGCCTTGCGTTGATTCTTCTTGTGTTTTTCCACAAGAGTCGCGATTATGCCATTCCCTTTGTTCCATTTTTACTTTGTGGATATGTTCTGGAGGTTCTTTTATGTGGATGAAAACGTTAAAAGGAAGCTATACCATTGAGGCGGCAATTCTGGTCCCTTTCTTTCTCTTTATTATGGCAGGGACAATTCAATCGGGGATACTGCTTTATACCCAGATCAGGGAGCAGGATGAAACCTGTGTCATTGAGGATGTTTGGGCAGTTTCGGACTTTTATAAATGTAAAACAGCAGGAGAGTGGTTAACGGATGAATAAAACAGCAGAATACGAGCGAAGATTGAGCGGAAGCTATATGAAAATTCCCATAGAGGAGGAACATACCTTAGATGAACAGATGATACTAAAAAACAGACCAAAGGGAATTCTTTCCATGGAAAAGTGTTTCTACGATGGAAAAGCGGAATATTGGTATCTCATTTCCGGCAAGCAGTCCCTCGAAAGCTTCTGTCAATTTCATGATGTTGGAATTTCCTTCGTGGAGAAGGTGATTGTAAGTATTTGCAGCCAGATTGCAATTATGGAAAAGCATATGCTAAGTCCGGATGGACTGCTGCTTTCGCCGGAGTATCTGTTTGTGGATAATCATACTCAGGAGATCATTTTTACGTTTTATCCCTGTGATACTGTAGAGCTGTCCTTGCAGTTTCAAAGACTTATGGAATATTTGCTGACAAAAATAAATCATAAGGATGTGGATGCGGTTTCCATGGCCTATGAGCTATATGAGAAAACATTAGAGGATGGGTACAGCATATGGGATATTCAGGAATCCATTGCAAAAAACAGAATAAGTCGAGGGATGACAGAGTCTGGGAGCCTGACAGAAAAAGAAGAGATTCCAATACAAGATCTGCAGCCCCAGGAGACGGAAAACAAAGATTCGGCAGAATGTGTTTATGAGCTTGCCCAGCCGAAAGAAAAAGACAGTATATGGTCCAAATTGTTCGAAAATGAAGCTCTAAGAGAGTGGCACGATACTCTATTTAGACCAATAAGAAAAAACAAATCTATATTTAATAAAAAAGAAATAGATAGTAAAAACAGTGCCGTGGGAAAACAGGGGGAGAAAAAGGAGAGAAAGAAAACAGAAAAACATGCAAAAAAAAGTTTCTGTAAACAAGAGCAGAAGCAGGTGATCTATCCATCGGATTTGGAACCGGAAAAAGATGACACACCACTTCATCCTACCATATGCTTAAGTGACTATAGGGAGCATCCGGAGGGGCTGCTTTTATATGAGGGATATGAAGACTTTAGGGATATCCGTCTGGATAAGAGGAATGCAATTATCGGAAAAGGAGAAGGTGCAGATATCATAATTAATAAAGAGACCATCAGTCATGTGCATGCGAAGCTGTTTTATGAGAATGAAGAGTACTATCTGGAAGATTTAAATTCCACAAATGGGTGCATGGTGAACGGAAAGCTGTTGCACTATCATGAGAGACAAAAACTGCATAGTAACGATATCCTTTGTTTTGCAGACGTAAAGTATCGTTTTGTATAAGGAAAACCATAGATTGCGATTGATTTTGCGGGGAAAAATTCATATACTTTAAGATAGAAAGAAGATATGGAGCGTGTACGAATGAAAATCAATGTGTATTATGGTGGACGTGGACTTTTAGATGATCCCACACTTTATGTATTAAATAAGATGGAAGAGGTCTTAAAAGAACTCCGTGTAAATGTGACCCGGTACAATATTTACGAGCATAAAAATGAAATCGCAACACTTCCGCAAACCTTTAAGGAGGCGGATGGAATTATTCTTGCCACCACCGTAGAATGGCTTGGAATCGGCGGATATATGCAGCAATTCTTAGATGCCTGCTGGTTGTATGGGGACAAGAGTAAAATTGCCACTACCTATATGCAGCCGGTGGTCATGTCTACAACCTACGGGGAGCGTGAAGGAGAACTGGTACTAATTAATGCGTGGGAAATCTTAGGAGGACTTCCATGTGCAGGAATCTGTGGATATGTGGATGATCTTGTCACCTTCGAGATGAATCAGGATTACAGCCTGATCATTGAGAAAAAGGCAGAAAATCTGTATCGTACCATCTCCCAGAGAATGAAGAGCCTCCCCACCAGCAATCTTGCAATAAAGCAGAATGTGCTTCGGACACAGCAGCTGAATCTGACTCCTCAGGAGAGTGAACAGCTCTCAGAATATGTTTCGGATGATTCCTATGTAAAGAAACAGAAGGAAGATATCGAAGAGCTGGCATCTATGTTTAAGGATATGCTTGGCCAGTCAAAGCGCGAAGAGGGAACGGCTTTTATTACCGAGTTAAAAGCACACTTTATGCCATTAGATGATTTTTCCGCCAGCTATTCCATTGAAATCGATCATGGGAGACAACCGCTGTATATTCTTGTTTCGGGAAATGAACTGGATATTCATTATGGAAAAGAGGATGCAATTGACGTCTATGCAAAGACAAGCGGTGAAGTTATGCAGGCTATTGTAGATGGAAGAATGACCTTCCAAAGAGCCTTTATGACCGGCGAGATGACAGCAAAAGGCAATTTTAAGACACTTAGGACTTTGGATCAGATTTTTCGCTTTGATTAGAATCCACCAGAGAAGAAATCCGGTCGGAAAGCGCGTGAATATCCACTAAAACATCTTCCCAGAAAAGATAGTCTTTTACTTCCGGATGCTGTTTTTGAATCAATTGAAGTGAGCTGTTGATTGTAGTTAATGAATTTACGATTTCGTGTAGTGTTTGTTCCATTTCTTTGTTATTTGGCATATATTTCCTCCAACAAAAGAAGTTTAGCACTACCTTCGAAAATACGCAACGACAAAATTCGTCGAAAAAAGTAGATAATAGTAAAAGGAGTTAGAAAAATGAAGGATTCAAACTGTATTTTCTGTAAACTTGCAAACGGAGAGATCCCAACAAATTCCATCTATGAGGATGAAGATTTCCGAGTTATTCTTGATGCCAGTCCGGCGTCAAAGGGACATGCCCTCATCTTACCCAAGGAGCATTTCGCAAATGTGTATGAAATTGACGATGAGATTTTAGGAAAAGCAGCAAAGCTTTCAAAGAAGGTAATTGCTCATGAGACGAAAGTGCTTGGGGCAGAGGGTTACAATATTGTGCAGAACAATGGAGAGATTGCCGGACAGACGGTATTTCATTTCCATATGCACCTGATTCCGAGATATGCATCAGATAATAATGCAGGAGTCCTTTCCTGGAGACATGCAGAATTTTCCGATGAAGAGATGAAAGCCATCTGTGAGCAGATGAAATTATAGAACGTAAATGATAGAAAGGCAAAAGGGATTTGACAGAACATCAAATCCCTTTTGCTTTGTAAAACAGGTTATTTACTTTCTTCTTTAATTAGATTCAGAATGGTTGTGATGGAATCCATCTGACCGCTTTCTTCCATGGCCTTTTTATAGGTCTGCCTGTTCTTATAAACTTCAGATACCGCAGCAAGTAAGGTTTCCGAGGTCAGGTTCTCCTCTTCCAGGACATATGAAAATCCCTGCTTTTTAAAAGAATTTGCATTTAGTATCTGGTCACCACGGCTGGCTGCTGCCGAGAGTGGAATCAGAATATTCGGTTTACGGAGTGCAAGAAGCTCGCAGATAGAATTAGCACCGGCTCTTGAAATAACAAGATCTGCCAGAGCCAGCATATCGGAAAGCTCCGCATTTGCATATTCAAACTGGCAATAGCCTGCCAGATTGTTCTTGCTTTCATCTAAGTTACCCTTTCCGCAGAGGTGAATCAGATAAAAGCTCTTAAGCAGCTGGGGAAGAATGTTTCGAACAGCCTCATTGACAATCTTAGAACCGGAGCTTCCGCCCACAATCAGTAAAACAGGCTTGCTATCATCGGGGAACTTACAAAGCGCCCTTGCCTTTTTGGCATTGCCTGAGAATAATTCCTGACGGATTGGTGAGCCGGTAAGAACTGCTTTTTCTGAAGGAAGGTATTTCATGGTCTCAGGAAAGTTACAGCATACCTTTTTGGCACCACGAATGGCAATCTTATTTGCAAGACCCGGAGTAATGTCCGATTCATGGATGATTGCCGGAATATGACAGGTCTTTGCCGCAAGTACCACCGGAACAGAAACAAAACCACCTTTGGAGAAGACGATGTCCGGTTTCAATTTTTTCATGAGGGAAATTGCTTCGCCGTATCCTTTCAATACCTTAAAAGGATCTGAAAAGTTCTTTACATCAAAATATCTGCGGAGTTTTCCGGAGGAAATTCCATAATAGGGAATGTTTAAGGCTTCAATCAGGCTTTTTTCCATTCCGGAATAGGAGCCGATATAGGTAATTTCATAACCGGCCTCTTTTAGTGCCGGCATCAGAGCAATGTTCGGTGTAACGTGTCCTGCGGTACCGCCACCAGTCATTACGATTTTCTTCATGGGGATATCCTTTCTATGTAAAAAATCATCTCTTCCTATATTATACTCTAAAGTATAAAAGTCAAGAAAGATTAATTCTGGAAATTTTGTCGAAAAGCCGCAAAACTTGCGACGAAAAGACATTCGTGACCTCTTTTTTTCAAAAAATTCTTTCTATATAATAGAAGGAAGAAAACCATAGGAAAAGGAGTAGTGAATATGAAAGAGATCTTCATGTTAGGACAAGCCTATGAGAAGGAGATTATGCTGGGCATGATGGTGCTTCTGCTGGTTTTGTCTATGATTTCTTTACTTAAGATAAGTGCAACAAAACGAAAACTCAATCACGTATTGAAAATCGTTCAGGATTATCTGGAAGCGGTATGCGAGGAGGAGACGGAAGGTTCCAATGTAAATAGAGAAAAATCTCCGGAGGAAGTGGAAGTACATACCGAGACAAAGGAAAAAATAGTGAAAAATTCAAAGGATGAGGAGCAAAGTCGCATCATTTCATCAGTTCTACAGGAAATTTTTCCGTAATACATTGGTTAAATTATCCAAACATGAGGGCACATCCAAATTGGAATGTGCTCTTTTTTATGAAAATAGTACCAAAATTTGACAACTATAGAATGCTTTGCTATAATCGGCCTGTAATAAATTTGTAACAAACTACATAAGATTGTTACAAATATGGAGGTATGTATGAAATTAAACAGAAATCTGGTAGGATTTGCAGCCACAGGAATTCTTGCAATTGCATTTTCTATCACAGCAGTTTTAACCAATGATACCGCAGTAAAAACCGAAGAGATTACAGCAGAGCAGATTACAACAGAACAGATTACTGCAAATGTAACGAATGGAAACATAGAACTAAAAGAAGGCCAGCCTACCGCCGGTGTAGCCGTTGTTCTCAATGAGTATGAGGCAGCTGCAACAGAAGCTGTGGAGCAGGTTGCATGTATTCAGAAGGAAACCATTGAATTCGTAACAGCATCCGATGTAGACGAAATCATTGAGACGGTAGAGGAAGCACAGGCAGCAGCGGTTCCGCCAATGTCAGAGGAAGAAGCCGCCTGGCAGAACTGCCTTATGGCAGATATTAATTCCGAGATGAATGTCCGGGCAGAGGCCAGCACGGAAGCAGAGATTGTGGGAAAGCTTCATAAGGGTGACCGAGCAACAATCCTTGAACAGGGAGAAGAGTGGACCAAGATTTCCTCCGGAAATGTAGAAGGATATGTAAAGAACGAATACTGCGTATTCGGAAGCGAGGCATATGAGTACGCACAGGATAACTGTACAACAGTAGCCACCGTCCAGATCAACGGACTTCGCATTAGAAGAGATATGTCAACGGAATCCGGTATCGTAACCACACTTGCAGAAAATGACCAGGTGGTGGTAGACACGGATGTGGATACCGCAGATGGATGGGTTGCGGTGAGATACCGTGGAGAAACCTATTACGTAAGTGCCGACTATGTGGATGTAGACCTTCAGACCGGCGAGGCTCTTACTTTAGAGGAAGAAGCAGAATTAAAGAGAAAAATCGCATCTGAGCAGAGACCGAGTGACGGAATTACACAGACGGCAGCAGTAGCAGCAAGCGTAGATGAGCTAACACTCCTTGCAGCAATTATTCAGTGTGAGGCCGGAAACCAGTGCTATGATAATCAGCTTGCGGTTGGTGCGGTTGTCTTAAACCGTGTAAAGAGTGACAGGTATCCAAATACCATATACGATGTTATTTTCCAGAAATCCCAGTTTGGTCCGGCATCCAACGGAGCATTAAGCAAGCGGTTAAGTAAGGGTGTGGGAAGCACTGCACTGGCTGCTGCCCAGGCTGCCTTAGACGGACAGGACAATACCAGCGGAGCAATGCATTTTAAGCTTGCAAGTTCCGGTCATGCCGGCGTGGTAATCGGGGCACACGTATTTTACTAGACCTGTAAAAAGGCGTAAAAGAAAAGAATGTAATGAGAAATCCTTTTTAAGTATCATGAACAGGTACTTAAAAAGGATTTTTCTTGCTAGAACCACATAAAAGGGGTAAAATGACTTCATTGTAAAGCAAGGAGGAAAGAGCAATGACATTAAAAGGACGTAATTTTTTAAAACTCATGGACTACACTCCTGACGAGATCCGCTATTTCATCGACCTCTCAGCAGAGCTTAAGAGCCAGAAAAAGCAGGGAATCCGGCACGATACATTAGCAGGAAAGAATATCGCGCTGATTTTTGAAAAGACCAGTACACGTACCCGATGCTCTTTCGAAGTAGCAGCCCACGATCTTGGAATGCATGTGACCTACTTAGATCCCAGCGGTTCCCAGATTGGGAAAAAAGAAAGTATTGCCGATACCGCAAGAGTACTCGGAAGAATGTATGACGGAATCGAATATCGCGGATACGGACAGGAAATCGTAGAAGAACTGGCAAAATATGCAGGCGTTCCGGTATGGAACGGTCTTACCAACGAATTCCATCCCACACAGATGATCGCAGACATGCTCACAGTAAAAGAGAAGTTCGGAAAATTCGAAGGAATCCGGTTTGTATATATGGGCGATGCCCGTTATAACATGGGCAACTCCCTTATGGTAACCTGTGCAAAGCTTGGCATGGACTTTGTAGCATGCACCAACAGGAAGTATTTTCCAAACGACGAGCTGGTAGAATACTGCAGGAAAACAGCAGCGCAGACCGGCGCAAGCATCACCCTTACCGAGGATGTAGCCGAAGCTACAAAAAATGCTGACGTTATCTACACGGACGTATGGGTATCCATGGGAGAGCCGGAAGAGGTATGGGCAGAGCGAATCAGCGATTTAAAGCCATACCAGGTAAATGCAAAAGCCTTTGAAAATGCAAAGCCAACGGCCATTTTCATGCACTGTTTACCGGCATTTCATGATTTGAATACTACCATCGGAAAGCAGGTATATGAAAAGTTCGGTTTAAAAGAGTTAGAAGTCACCGACGAAATATTTGAGAGTGAGCGTTCGGTAGTTTTCGATGAGGCAGAGAACCGTATGCACTCCATCAAGGCGATTATGAAAGCAACACTTTCCGATTAAGGAAAAAACTGTGAATGAGTAGAGTTCGTCCGGGCATGTCCCGGGCGAAAATTTTACAGGGAGATTGTATGAAGACGAAGATACTTACTATGCTCCGCCAGACAGACGGATATGTGTCCGGGCAGGAGCTGTGCAATCAGCTTGGAGTATCAAGAACCGCCATCTGGAAGACCATGAACCAGTTAAAAGAGGCGGGGTATGAAATCGAAGCATCACAAAACAAGGGCTACCATCTGATATCCGCACCGGATGTCATGGATGCCGCCGAGATAAAAAGCTTACTGCATACGGACTGGGCAGGAAAAGAAACCCTCTATTTTGAAACCATTGACTCTACGAACACCAAGGCAAAGGAGCTTGCAGAGCAGGATTATCCAAACGGAACGCTGGTGGTATCGGATCAGCAGCTTGCAGGCCGCGGACGAAGAGGAAGAAGCTGGGAATCCCCGGCAGGCTGCGGAATTTTCATGACACTTTTGTTAAAGCCGGATATCAATCCAAACAATGCTTCCATGCTCACTCTGGTGTCTGCCCTTGCCATCGCAAAAGCAATCACCGACGTAACAGGAGCGGCGGCACAGATCAAATGGCCCAACGATATTGTAATAGGTGGGAAAAAAGTCTGCGGAATCTTAACGGAGATGAGTGCCCAATTCGACTATATCAACCATATCGTCATCGGTATCGGAATCAACGTGCACAATGAAGAATTCCCGGAAGAATTAAAGGAGACCGCAAGCTCCTTACTTTTACAATGCCACAGACATTTTCACAGGGCCGACATTATCGTAAGTTTTTTACAGTATTTTGAGCAATACTATGAAGAGTTCCTAAAGACAGAGGACTTAAGCGGACTCTTAAAGGAATATAATGCAATTCTTGTCAACATGGGAAAAATCGTCCGGGTATTAGACCCCAAGGAGCCATTTGAAGGAAAAGCCATGGGAATCACAAAGAAAGGGGAACTGATCGTAGACACCTGGGAATCCAGAAAACTCGTGTCAAGCGGAGAGGTTTCGGTGAGAGGAATTTATGGATACGTATAACAATGAAGAAATTGTACTTTGTGCGGCAAATTCATATAATCAGAAATACTATTTGAACTCAGATTTTGCTGAGCTTCCGGAATCCATCAAGGAGGAGCTGCAGATCATGTGTGTGCTCTTCACCGAGGATGTGGGAGGCATTCTGGAAATCGTATTTACCGAGGATGGAGAACTGGAATTTCGAACCTCCTTCGAGGAAGGCGATTACTTTTACGATGAGATCGGCAGTGTTCTGAAAATAAAGCAGTACCAAAATCAGAAGCGGGATCTGCTAGAAGCACTTGAGACTTATTACAAAGTAAGATTCTTAGGCAAGGGGATGGATGAAGAATAAGATCATGCCGCTTCAGATCGGAAGCGTAACACTACCAAACAACTTAATACTGGCACCTATGGCAGGCGTAACAGACCTGCCATTTCGCCTGCTTTGCAAGGAGCAGGGAGCAGGACTGCTTTGTATGGAAATGGTCAGCGCAAAAGCCATTCTATACAAAAACAAGAATACGGAAGCACTTCTTAACATAGACCCAAGAGAAAACCCGGTGTCACTCCAGCTCTTCGGCTCAGATCCCGATATCATGGCACAGATTGCCCATCAGATAGAGGATCGCCCCTTTGATATCTTAGATATCAACATGGGGTGTCCGGTACCGAAGGTAGTCAACAACGGAGAGGGTTCGGCCCTGATGAAGGACCCTATCTTAGCCGGAAAAATTATTGAAAAGGTGGTAAAAGCCATCCATAAGCCGGTCACCGTAAAGATCCGGAAGGGCTTTGATGAGGAGCATGTAAATGCGCCGTACCTTGCACATATTGCAGAGGAAAGCGGAGCGGCAGCAGTAGCAGTACATGGGCGTACCCGGCAGCAGTATTATTCCGGAAAAGCAGACTGGGATATTATCCGCCAGGTAAAGGAATCCGTGTCCATACCCGTTATCGGAAACGGGGATCTGCTCTCGGCGGAGGATGTCATTGCCATGGAGGAGCAGACCGGATGCGACGGCTTTATGATTGCCCGGGGAGCACAGGGAAACCCTTGGATTTTTCATCAGATTCTGCACTACTTCGAAACCGGAGAGCATGAAAAGAAGCCATCTCTGGAAGAAATGGCACAGATGATGCTGCGCCACGCAAGAATGATGATCGAATATAAGGGAGAGTATATCGGAATGCATGAAATCAGAAAGCATGCAGCCTGGTACACCACCGGATATCCAAACTCAGCCCGGTTCCGCGGACAGATTAATGAGGTGGAGACCTATGAGCAACTGGAAGAATTGTTGGCTCAGATCAAAGACGCAGAAATTCATTAACCGGAGAGTATCTTTTAAAAAGATTTCCAAGAAAAGGACAGGCGGACACTTGACATAAATGGCGTCATTGACTATAATACATGAGTTAAATTAGACGAATCATACGCTGGAAGGAAAATTCCCGGCGAAAAAATAGATTAAGGGAAGGGTAACATCAATGGAAAAGAAAAATATCATGACCTATGAAGGTCTCAAGAAACTGGAAGACGAATTAGAAGAATTAAAGGTCGTAAAACGAAAAGAGGTTTCCCAGAAAATTAAGGAAGCCCGTGAGCAGGGAGACTTATCAGAGAATGCAGAATACGATGCAGCAAAGGATGAGCAGAGAGACATCGAAGCACGTATCGAGCAGATCGAAAAAATCTTAAAAAATGCAGAAGTCGTTGTAGAAGAAGAAGTTGATCTCGAAAAAATCAGCATCGGATGTAAGGTTCGCATCTTAGATGAGGAATTTAACGAAGAGTTAGAGTACAAAATCGTAGGATCTACGGAAGCAAACAGCTTAAAAGGAAAGATTTCCAACGAGTCACCGGTAGGTAAAGCTTTAATCGGAAAGAAGGTTGGCGATGAAGTAACCGTTGAGACCCAGGTCGGTGAATTAAAATACAAGGTACTTGAGATTCAAAGATCCGTAGAATAACGCTTTAACACGAAATGCATCTGCATAAACAGATGCATTTTGTTTGATTATTAGAAAGAAAGAGGAACAGATATGGCTGAACAGAACAATTCAAATCAGCAGGCACCACAGCAGGATTTAAACCAGCTGCTTAAGGTACGCCGCGAAAAGTTGCAGAATCTTCAGGAAAACGGAAAAGACCCATTTGTCATCACAAAGTATGATGTCACCCATCACTCTGACACAGTAAAAGAGGAATATGAAGCCCATGAAGCAAAGCTTCTTGCCGGCCGTGTTGCTCCAAATGTAGAAGGGCTAGAGGAAGCAGAAGCTAGAGAAATCATAAATAACGATTACAACGAGAGAAGAGCAATCATGGATGCATCCCCGATTCCGGTAAGCATCGCAGGACGTATGCTTTTCAAACGTGTAATGGGAAAAGCCTCTTTCTGTAACATCCAGGATTTGAAGGGAAAGATTCAGGTATATGTTGCCCGTGATGCCATCGGCGAGGACGCATACGCAGATTTCAAAAAGTCTGATATCGGTGATATCTATGGAGTAAAGGGATTTGCATTCCGCACCAAGACCGGAGAAATATCCATTCACGCAGAAGAGCTTACCCTTCTTACAAAGAGCCTGCAGGTTCTTCCGGAGAAGTTCCATGGCCTTACGGATACGGATGTACGTTATCGTCAGAGATATATCGACCTGATTATGAATGAGGACAGCAAGAACGTATTTATCAAGCGTTCACAGATTCTTCGTGAGATTCGTAACTTCCTTGCAGGAAGAGATTTTATGGAGGTGGAGACTCCTACCCTTGTATCCAATCCGGGTGGAGCTGCCGCAAGACCATTTGAAACACATTACAATGCATTAAATGAAGATGTAAAGCTTCGTATTTCTCTTGAGCTTTACTTAAAGAGACTGATTGTCGGCGGAATGGAGCGGGTATTCGAGATCGGCCGTGTGTACCGTAACGAAGGTGTAGACACCAGACATAATCCGGAATTCACCCTTATGGAGCTTTATCAGGCATATACCGACTACTACGGAATGATGGAGCTTACCGAGTCCATGTTTAAGTATCTTGCAGAAACTGTAAACGGAACCCCTATTGTTACCTACAACGGAATCGACATTGACTTTGGAAAGCCCTTTGAGCGCATCACCATGACGGATGCCGTTAAAAAGTATGCAGGAATCGACTTTGACCAGGTTAAGACTGATGAAGAAGCAAAGAAGATTGCCGATGAGCATCATATCGAATACGAAGCTCACCACACCAAGGGACATATCATCAATGCATTTTTCGAGGAATACTGTGAGAAGAATCTGGTACAGCCGACTTTCGTAATGGATCATCCAATCGAGATTTCTCCGCTTACCAAGAAAAAGCCAACAGACCCAACAAAGGTAGAGCGTTTTGAGCTCTTCATCAACGGATGGGAAATGTGCAATGCATATTCTGAGTTGAATGACCCGATCGATCAGAGAGAGCGTTTTGCACTTCAGGATGCAGCAGCTGCTGCCGGAGATGAGGAAGCAGAGCACACCGATGAAGATTTCTTAAATGCCCTTGAGATTGGTATGCCTCCAACAGGCGGTATCGGATACGGCATTGACAGACTTGTGATGCTGCTTACAGACAGCCCTGCAATACGCGATGTTTTGCTCTTCCCGACGATGAAGTCACTTGATAAATAAAAATGCTAAAAACCTTGTAAAATCAATGGTTTACGAGATTTAATGATGTGTAAGGTTTTAAATTTACACCACATTTACACCAAATTGAAAAGGACTTTGTAAAGGACCGCTTTAAATAGTGGTCCTTTTATTTTGTAAATTTACAAGGCAACTCTAAATCTGGATGGTTTACTTTCTTAACATACAACAAAAATAACTCACTCCATTACAGAATAAAATACAATTAAACATTGCTTTCAATATCTTTAGCATTGTTTACCCCTGCGCTCGGGTATACATATGGGATTAAGACTTTATGTCCTAAAAATACATTTTTTAGGAATGGTTCTTCTTGTATTGGGCATAGAAATCTTCTTTTTTCATTCCCATATCATGCCAAGGCCTTGGCCTGGTATCTTTGGGATAAACCTTCGCAATGATTTTATTTATGGTATCAACAGATAAGGATACTTCTTTTGCGATTTCAATATATGGCATACCTGTTAGGTATAATTTTGCTATTTTCGCATAGGCATCTTCGTTGGATTTTTTCCCTTGTCTATATTTTTGGGTAACACGGGAAATTGTTCGATAGGAACAATGTGCTTGTCGGATAATTTCTGCTCTGTCAATGCCTTGCAAATACAAAGAACAGATTAACTCATCTCGCTTTTCTCTTTGCTCGCGTCTTATTGCTCTTTCTTCCTTTAACTTCTTCCTCTTTTCAGAATTATCCACAATGCCATATTCGCCATCTTCCAAATTGAGCATAGTAAGAATGGTAGATGTTTTTAGAAATCTCATTCGATATTTGGTTTCATCAAGATAATTTGCATAAGCATAGTCCACCATAGACTTTAATCGTCTTTCAGGAAGTGGTACATCAAATTTTTGATTAAATGCAAGAATTTCCTTTAATACTTCATCATATGACTTAATCACAAATAGTAAATGCACCAAAACAAAGCAAGTGCAGTTTCTGTTTTCGTGACCGGGATTTTGCTTGGTAGCATAATGGTCTTCTTGGTATTGATAGACTGCATTTATCATTTTTCTGTAATGGGAAATATTATTACGGGATTTTTCTTTTTGAGAACCCTTAAAGTTTGGGTTGATATGATGGATACTTTCACGACGGGGACCTTTTGGTTCGTCATAGAATCCATATTCGTCAATGATTTTAGAAGTATCAAGATAACGGTAATCTGTTTTGGTATAGGTTACTTGCTTATGAACTTTTGTATTATAAGTTCCGGGCATACGATAGACTCCACTCAACTTTTTGGTAGTGCCACTATCCAACTTGATTTCTATTTCTGGATTGTCGGCAAGGAGTTGAGAATGTTGTCGTAGTATTAGTTCTTGCATCCTTTTGTGCATTAGCAATAACTTAAAATTAATTGCCCGGTCATAGATATAAACAAATTGGAGTCCCCTGCCACTATTTACACAATAATGATAAGGGAATGCTTCCCCCAAGGAAATTAAGGTATCAAGTTTTGCCTTGTAACTTGCGAGAGTCTTGTTTATGCGGTCTTGGGATATTCGCTTGTCATGAATGTCAATGTCAATCACCGTACAGGTGGCAGCAAAAAAATTATCACTTCTTCGAGAAGTGCCTCCCTTTTTCTTGAAATAATGATTAGTGGTAAAATAGTAATCCATATTGGGAAGTATCTTAAAGGTTTTAAGGTATTCATTTAATTCGTGTCTTGCTAATACTCGTATGGTGAAAAACTTTTCTTCTTTGGTTTTTCCACAGAGAAAAATAATACCATCATAGTTTTCATCGTGGAAAACATCATTCCAAAATTCGGATATCTTGTCGTAAGGATAAGGTATCATTTTTTGATTTTCTTCTGTCATATACTTTCTTCCTTTCATAAGTTTGCAAAAACATACGAAATTCGAAAGGCCGATTGCAAATAATAGAAAGCATAGGAGAAGGTTATTTTTGACAAAGAAAAAAGAGTGGCAAAAACCACTCTTTTCAAGAATATGAATTTACAATTATATGCCTAATTCATCAGCTGTGAAATTAGAACAGAACAATAGATTTTGACAGTCTATACAATATCCACTTAGAAGAATTTCCCTTATTGCAATGTGGGTATTGGGCAGGATATCTTGTATCAATTTCTCCCCATTATACTTAAGGTATGCAACAGCATCTTCTTCATTTAAGTGCACTTTACTAACAGCTCCGCACATAGGACATTTCTTAAAAATGTACATTTACAATCTCCTTTCATTAATAATCACTTGGAAGCAACCAAGTAATGCAATGGTATTTGGGATTATAAGGTTCATCGCATTGCTTGTTGCTAATGCACCAATAGGTTAATCCCATACATTCGAATACTTGCAAATAATCTATGTTGGTGTTTTGGTATTTCTCGAACATAAGGGTATGGGATAGATAAAGAAGTTGTTGTACATCTAGTCCTTTGCTCTCTATTGCTTGGATTAAGGTAGGGGTTATCACTTTTTGTATATCCCCAAAATCGAAGTTGGTATCATCATATTCTTGTTCATGAATTTTTATCATTTCCTTTGTTATTGTCATTGTTACTGTCTCCTTTCGAATGAAAAATGATTTCTATTAACACGAAGAAAGCATGGAAAAAAAGGTATCCCAAAATCAAGTTCTTTTAAGGTATAAATTTGACAAGTTCCAAAGGGGATTTATTTTTGTATTCCTTTTTTATGAAACAATATTGATTCTGTGACAGAATATAGTTTATTATTAATACACCCCTATAAGGGGGGACATGTTATTGTCTTCTCTTCTTACGGTAAAGCAGGAGTTTATCGTCAAAGAAAAGGAAAGAGTATTTTAGAACGACCGGTTAAGTGAGCTGGTCGTTCTTTTGTTGCAAAAAAAGTTGAAATGTACATATTTTTTTGATTATGCTTTTACAGTCTAAATGAATTGTTCTAGGAGACAATAACAAAAAGCAACCATACCAATAACATTGTAAATTGTAAAATCAGGAGGACAATAACAAATGGAAAGGAGGAAAACAATAACACATTTTCCACACAACAGGTTGTGTGGTCGGTAATAATATCCCAATGACGGGTGAGTTACAATTTTCCGAATGGGTTAGCTGCCATTCGGTGTGAAGACTGAACAAAGTGATACCACATTCTCCATATCTATCTGTGGTATCTTTTACATAGTAGGCAAAAAAAGAAAAAATATAGTTGGCATTAACGAGAAAAGGTTGTGTAGGGGATTACCCCGAAGCAATCTTTTCTCTGATAATGCCAACTAAGAATGCTTACAAATAGAGAAAAGGAAGTGATTATTATCGCAAAAAACATAACATACCAAATGACGAGTGCTATCGACAATGGATTTAGACCCGGTATGGATAAACATAGCGACAAAAAACAAAATCATAACGAAAGCACTTATAAGATATATTCCTATAGTTCCCGCAGAGAGATGATTGATTTTGCCCATAGATTTGCAAAGTTCATCAAGGAAAATTACCCTGATATCCGACAAGTAAAAGATATTGGGATTGAGCAAGTAAATGCATATCTTGCAAGCAAGGGAAATGTAACCCAAAAGACTATGCAACACGAAGTTGCCTGTTTGAACAAACTGTCTTTATGTTTGAATAAGAAGTTTGGAATATCCACCGATTTTACAACCGGCCGCATCGTGCCTGTAATGGAAGTGAAAAGAAAAAGAGATGTGGTATTTGACAAGGAACAAATAAAAGGTCTGAAGGAGTATTTTGACACCAAAAAGGATTGTTATTCTAAGACTGCTTTTTACATCGGGGAAAGATTTGCCTTACGAGCAAGTGAGATAACAAAACTTCAATACCGGGACATAGATTGGGAAAATATGAAATTGCATATTGTAGACAGTAAAGGGAAACGAAGTCGTGTCATAGATATAACCCAAGATGATATTGCTTTCTTAAAAAAGATAACCCAAGGTCTTACCGGCAAGGACAGAATAATTCCTTTAAAGCCGGATTCGATATGTGCATATCTAAATCGTGCTTGTAAGCACCTTGGTTATGATAATATAGTTATGGCAAAAACAAGTTATCACTCGCTTCGAAAATATTCCATATCGTGTAAATTGTCAGAGAAAGAAAAAGAATTGGGAAGTAAATCGGCTGCAAGGAAGTATTGTATGGATTATTTAGGACATGGAAAAAACAGGTCTGATTTACAATCGGTATATTTGCACGATATAGAATAATTTGCATTGTTACGATACATTACGAAATATAACAAAATAACCCAAGATACAACGACTGATTGTATACTTGGGTTATTCTTCGTTTTGTTCGAAAAATGCATTGAAATCGCATTTATAGATTTTGGTCAATTCAATTAGCATATCAACACTTGGATTATTGATACCCTTTTCAACTTTTGTTAAGATTGCACTATTTACATTCAAACCGGCTAACTGCAATTTCATAACGACATCTCTATTTCTTAAATGGTTCTGCTCTCGTAATCGTACTAGATTTCTACCAATTAGGTTATTGGTCCTTTGATTTATTCTGTTCATTTTCTATGCCCACCTTTAGGTATAGTTTATCCAAAATGCGGACACAAGATGTTTCCAAAATGGTAGCAAATTTATTGCAAAATACCCGGAATATGGTAAAATATTCCTAACAACAAAAAGGAGCATTAACTATATGAAAAATATAAAAAAATTCATGGTAATTGTTCTCTTATTATCTTTGACTGCTTATATGGTTGGTTGTACGAAAGATAATATATCTAATGTTGAAAATAACACCGAATCTACACCTAATAAAGATGAAACTTTATTTGATGCTAACATTTATAATGCACCCACTAAAGAATATATTGAACATTTATCTTCTATGAAAAATAAAGAATATGAAGTTGCATATAATGAAAATGGATATACGGAAGAAGAATTATTTGAAGTTGTATCTCCAACCATTGTTTCTATTGTTGCCGAATGCTATGAACCTTTAAGAGACAATAATATTACTTTTTTATCAACTGGAAACATTTATGATATAGACGATAAATATATATACATCATAACTTGTGAACACTCTTTATATGATTATAAAGAAACAAAAGAAGTAAAAGAAACAACCGAAGTAAAACAAGTAAATATACGATTTGTGGATGATACTCATATAATTATTGACAAAGATTCCATATTCAAATCTAGTAGTTATGTTCTTTTTAGAATCGATAAAGAACAAATTCCAAATCAAACACTTCTTACCTTAAAAACGATAAATATTGACAACTATTTTAATATTTCTCTAAATGATTTGGAAGAATATGAATATTTTGTATATAAGTATTCAAAAAAACAATATGTATTTGGAAATGTTAAAGGTTTATACATTAACACTTTCTATTTTGATAAAGAAAAAAGTATTGTTAATAGTTTAGAATTAAAAAATGCCAACATACAATCAGGAATGTCTGGTGGTGGTTTATTTGATAAATATGGAACATATCAAGGATATGTTATTAATGATAGTTGTAACATACAAGTAATTAACGAATTAGAACCATTATTACTTTTATCAAATGAAAACTATGGAAACTGAAGAGGACCATTAGATGAAGAACAAAAAGATAATAGTTATCCCGGTTTTATCCATTCTTGTTGTGCTGGTGGTCGCAATAGTCCTGCGATTTACTGTTTTTCAAGTAACCCCAATGAACACCGAGATTGTATTGGAACTGGGAGAACATCTTAACAAGGACACAAGTTATTATGTAAGTGCAAACGACAGGTGGAGGAATGATGTAACTGTTGATTATTCCGAAGTGCAGGAAGATGTGGTAGGTAATTACACAGTCTACAGCAGTGTGCTTTTTTATCATTTTACCCACAATGTAAAAGTGGTTGATACTACTGCTCCCACGATTGAGACAAAAAGTATTCAATACATAGAAAATGGAAAAGAATATAATCCCGATTTTTTTGTGGATTCGGTGTATGACATATCCGGTGATGTGAATGTCTACATAGAGCAAGACGATACAAAAAAGGAAACGATTTGTTTTGGAGAGAATGGGGATTATCAGTTCCAAATTGTGGCAGAAGATTATTCGGGGAACTGTACTTCTATAGATATTAGTGTGACTGTAGATACCGTACCGATAATCCTATGTGCAGACGAACCTTATTATCCTGTTGGACAGGATATCGACTGGACCCTGGCCGCACTTGCCAAGGATGATGTTGATGGGTATATTTCCGAGAAGATACAAGTAGATGATAGTTTATTGGATATCAATACCATTGGGGACTATCAGGTTACTTACTCGGTTACAGACAGTTATGGACTTGAAACCTCCAAAAGTGTGACTGTGCATATTGTAAGTAAGGAAGATGCAGGCTCACATATAAATGCCCTGTCAGAGCAGGATATGCAAATTCTATGCGATGATGGATACTTTACATATGAACCACTAGAAGAAAATGATTACGAAAAAACAATCGAATTAATAAAACCAACTGGAATAAATATACACGACAATATTGGAAACTATTCTGGAAGTGGTTTTATTTATAAAATTACGCCACAATATATTTATTTTATAGGTCCAACTCATTTACTCGATAAAGATAATATCTCAACAACAATAATGTTCTACAATGGAGAAACAATAGACATAGAAACAAATAGAAAAATATATAGCACAAATTATGATATCACAATGTTTCGAACAAAAATATCTAACATACCATTAGAATTATTATTAGAATTAAAAGAAATTTATGTTGATTATGATATTTATTCTAAAATAAATATAGGAGATACATTAATTGCTTATTCAACACATTGGAAAGGACAAGATAATGACTACATAAAAAAATCAACATTAATTAACACAACATCTTCTATAACATTATTTGGGTATAAATACTTTTTTGAGAAAACTAAAAATATTATAAATGGTATGAGTGGATGTTCTATTGTTGACGAAAAAGGTAATCTAATAGGAACAACAACGGCATGGAAAAATGATATAGAATATCCAACTAGAATAGATTACATTCAAGATATATATAATAGTTTCTCAGATGAAGAATGAAATTAAAATTTATATACGAAAGGGAACAAAAATATGAAGAAAAAATTAGTAGTAGTACTGGCTGCAACAATGCTTGCAGCAACACTTTTTGGATGTGGCAAAGACACATCTGCAACAACCACCACTAACGAAACAACAGATGTTTCTAGCACAGAAAGTGTAGAAGATACAAATGCAAGTACTTCTAGCGATAGTGGTACACTTGGAGATGCACTTGGTATTGAAAACACAGAAAGTACAGAAACAACCACTACAAATGTAACTTGGGCAGGTAATGAGTATATTGATAGTTATGGTTGGAAATTCCCAGATAACGAATATGGAACTACTGGTCTTACATGCAAATATGTTATTGATGAAAATACTAGCGATTGCATAACACATGTAGAAAGTCCAGAAGGAACAATGGATTTTGTTTGGAGTGGTCCTATTGAACTTGGAGAAAATGCAAGTCCTTCTAATGATGGAGTATGGTTATACGATTCTAATAAGAACTATAAACTCAATGCATGGTATGGAGGAGATGTTAACAATGATGAAGACTTTGAGAGTCTAATACTAATGGACAAAGATACATGGGTATCTTTCAATAAAGCAATTCCTCATGTAGAAAATGGATATTACGACATTTTAACAAGCGATAATATTATCGAAGTTGTATTTGAAATTGCAAATGATGAATACAAGGGATATGCTTATTATGTTGTAAATAAAGAAATTGGTGCTTGTTATCAATTTAACTATGTAGAAAAAGTTTCTATTTATGACGATGTTCGTGCAAAGAGTGTCATTGATAGTATTGACTTTGCTACTAATGTTATCGATGGTTATGAGAGCATTGACATTTCTTCCATCACACAATAGTTTGTAGTCTAAACAAAAAGTTCTACCTTTTAGGTAGGACTTTTTTGTTGCAATATCAAATAAAACTTGATTTTAAAGATTTCTTTTTCTTATAATTTCATAAATGAATTCTTATGAACTCAAATAGGAAAATAGGAGGACTGGTAAAGATATACAGATAACAGGTGTTGATTCCGGCTGTTATGTCAGTAGATATTACTTGTGTCTTTTTACTAAAATATATATGACACATCACATTAGATGTATCCCCTTCTTATCAATTTGATGGTGTCATTCTCTCCTAAGGAAAGGGTTCTTATGCAAGCCGCATAGGAACTCTTTTGTAATGAGAGACAGGTAATGCAGGAGAAAAACAAACATCAAAGAAAGGATTTTCAAATGCATTACGAAGATATGGATTTTTACGGAACAGTCATAGAAAGTAAAGAATATAATGTTATCCAAAGATACTTTCACAAAAATGATTGCCTGAGTCCAAAAATTATTGGGCATATGACATATTTGTGCAGGCAATCGAAGGCAAATTCTTATAATGAATGGATACAATATTATGGGAATACGGAATATGCAAAGAATATAGATATTTCTATATTGTTAATGCAAGAAACACTAGCAAGGAATAATTTATGTTATTCTGATGAAATTGTGGAAAATTGCATTAAGGCATTTATTTTTTATCAAACCTGGCGGGGGGTAGAAAAAGAAAAGGAAGTAACCAAATTGTTATCCGATGACGATTTTTATTGCTTATATCCATACAGCGACATAGATTTGTACTACAATGTGGATATTGTTCTAATATCGAAAAAATTGAAACGATGGGTTGCAGGCATACAAGTAAAACCATCTTCCTTCACAGAAGACCAAGCTGCCAGAGAGCGAATAAGCAAATTCCAAAAACGATTTCGTATACCGGTGCTATACATCCGGTATGACAGATACACAAAAGAACTCTTTGAAGTTGATATAGAAAATGTGCAACTATACAAGAGAAATATTTTAAAATGAGAAAAGCGAGCATTGATGTGCTCGCTTTTGCTATTCTTCCAATTCTCTATTGATGTTTGCTAACAGGGTTCTGACAAAAAATATGTCTAAATCGGTTTCTTGGTTATCTTTGTAAATCGTAATGTGGTGGTGGCAATTAAATAGGTTCTTGTGCCACACTTGGTAAACCACATATTTTGATTTACCAAGTGTGAATGCGGTATGCATTTCTTCCATAGACCAAAATTCGTTGTTGCTTTCATCACCAAGTGGACTGTCTATCCAATCATATTTTTCATAGAACAGAAGAGTTTGTTCCAAAATATCTCTTAATTCTTCCATAATACTACTCCCGGACATTTTTCTTTTATTGTAGTAAAAAGAAAGTGGGGATTGCAAATATTAGCGAGGAAATATTTGCATCGTGCTTGTGTAAAATTGGGATTTACAAATACTACAAATGCCAAAACTGGATATCATTCGCTTAGAAAGGCGACGATTAGATATTATTATAGAGAACAAATTCCTTTAGTCGGAAAAAAAGAGCAAGAGAATTAGCAATGATACGATTAGGGCATAGAGCAAATCGTTCTGACTTGGTACATGTATATTTGGGAATATAGAGATATATTATAAAATAGGTTAATTATAATAAATAAGAGCGGGAAACCGCTCTTATTTGCTATCATTACGAGATAATTCCGATAGGTTAAAAACATATTGATTTTCTATCAACTCGGCACTTCTTTTGAGTTTAAGATATTCGGCATAAGATGCTGCATCAAATGAAGAAGAGTATTCATTCATCTTGGAGTTAAATTGTTCTATAAGGTATATAAAAAACGGAGCATATGTGTTGCTACTTGTTTCTGTGTCTTTCATATAATCATCTATTTCATTAAGTGCGTTTTTAATCTGTTCCCAATGGGATAAAATCTGATTTAGTTTATCCCATTCAATATCAAACTTTTCAATTTCAGAAATATATTTATTCCTGTGTTCTTGATAGAGAGCATAGGACCAGTCGTGCTCCTTAAAGATAAATTCGATATCTTTTTCTGTAAGGTTTTTAATTATTTCGCTCTTTAGAGACTTATTAAGTGTTGGGGATAGTATATTCAATTCATATGCCAATTCTAAAAATTCATTCAAATACATTTTTTGCTTTCCCTTGATAATTTTGTTAAAAGCAAATCTTGTATATCCTAATTTTTCTCCCAACTTACACTGTGATATATGACCTTTTTCTATTTTTTCTCTAGCGATTTTTAAAAAAGCTTCTTTACTCAATCGTCCCATATGAAAACCTCCAATACAATAATATATCACGTTGCTAAAAATAGCAACAATAACAAAAATAGAAAAGTAAAAAAATCCTGAAAGTGGCTTAAATAAAGGGTTTCAATTTTTGATTTTTTTTGCACGACGATTTTAAAACGATTTGATAATCTTAATACAACGAAAGGAGAGATACCTTTCGTTCCGGAATGAAAAATCTTTCCTTTCTAAAAAAGAAAGGAAGTAAAGCGCATGAACATTGACAATTTAATAAGAGACTATTTAGCAATGCACGAGGAACCAAATACTATTAGTTTTTTTGGAGGATTTGCAGGAGGTGGTGCAGAAGCACTTGGATTAAAAAGAAATGAAAAGAAGCTGCCACTTAATTTTGAATGTGTAGGTATATCGGAAATTAACCCTAATGCTATCAAAGGATATGAGGCATTACATGGCAAAGTAAAAAACTTTGGAGATATTACGAAGATTAATTACAAGACACTTCCACATTTTTCTCTCCTTACGTGGTCTAGTCCTTGTCAAGATAATAGCAAGGCTGGTAAACGAAAGGGAATGAAAAGAGGGTCAGGAACAAGGTCTGAACTTGCTTGGGCCCTAATTCCTTTGCTAGAAGCCAAAAGGGAAATGGATGATTTGCCACTTCTCATCGTATTTGAAAATGTTGATGGGATAATAAGTGGTGATATTGCAACCGACTTCAAGGAATTTCTAGATGCAATTAGAGCATTTGGATATACGATTTCCTATCAAATTTTAGATGCAAATGACTATTCTTGTGCACAACATAGAGAAAGATTATTTGCAGTATGTAGTTTGTTCGATATTGAGTTTGCTTTTCCTGCTCCAAGAGAAAAGAAAGTGCTCTTAAAAGACATTCTGGATAAGGATGTGGATGAAAGGTGGAACTATAACAGTACTAATCCTATTACAAGAAGTTTGTATGGTGGTACTGGTCATACTATGAGAGTTCATAATCCAAGTTATTGTACTCGTGCATATACATTGACATTAAAGGGAACTGGTCGAACTGAAGATAATTATTTCTTTAGAGAAGATATTAGTGAGGACCCAGTTGTTAGATTGTCACAAAAATTTTTAGAAACACATGGCATTGATGTTGAGAAGATTTATGGGACTACAATTAGAAGCCTTACAACAAATGAAGCAATGAAACTTTCTGGTTTGACAGATGAGGAAATTAAAAGACTTAATATGGCTGATTTGAAAAAGACACATATATATGCACTTATGGGAAATACAATTTGTGTAAATGTTATAGAAGATATTTTTTATGAGTATTTCAAAAAACTTTTAGATTATATAGCATAATTACGAAGAGGTTCTTTGATGTTCTCCAATAATAAAAGAACATCAATATTAAAAAAAGAAAGGAAAAAGGATATGGAAATATTAGCTTATATTTGGGAACCAACTATAGAAAAAATTGAGGAAGAGAAAAGAAATGTAGAAAGCTATGTAAAAAGAATTTATGGTAAAAGAGATATTAAATTTTTTGTTGACGCGAGGGTACATGGAAAGTTATGTGACAGGAAAGGGTTAATTGAATTACTTTCTTTTGTGGATGAAAACGAAGAAGGTGGGATTATTCTGTCAAAGAATTATAAAAAACTTACTCGTGGACCCAAAAAAATAGTGGAAATGTTTACCTACTTGTTTAGGAAAAATTTCAGATGTGTTAATTATATGACTGATGTTGCTATGGCATTTGAAATGAGCGATACCTTTATTCTAATTAACAATGAACTAAATACAAATTATCTTGTTAGAAACAGGATGTATTCAAACAGATTTTAGTGTTTCATCTCAAAATAAATATAGAAAAAGATGGTCTTGACAATTCTTCCTTAAGAATTGTCTCCGAATGAGTAGTGGGTAAATATACTCAAGAAAGAGAGGAAATATGATATATGAAGTACCTATTTGGCATAAAGCGAATTTAACATTAGAGGAGGCGGCTGCCTACAGTGGCATTGGAATTGCTAAACTTCGAAAAATGTGTGATGAACGAGATTGTACATTCGTTTTATGGAATGGAAATAAGAGATTAATCAAGAGAGTAAAACTTGATGAATATACATCGAAAGTATATTCGATTTAGTAAAAGCAATCTCCACCCCGAAGATTATGAGGGGAGAGAAATAATTCATATTAACGAGAATGAAAAAAGTGAAATTAATTTGGTGTAAAAAAAGAACGATTAGGGGCTGAAAAAGGACATTGTGCACGTTATAATTGATGCACAAAGTCCTTTTCTTCTTAAATACGAAAGGAGCGAAAGATTATGGTAAGAAGAAAAGACAATAAAGGTAGAGTTCTTAAAGATGGAGAAACATATAGAAATAGTGATGGTTTATATATGTATCGTTGGACTGATAAACTCAAAAAAAGACACACGGTTTATGGTAAGACTCTGGAGGAACTTAGAGAAAAAGAAGATAAGATATTGCACGATTTACGAGATGGTATTCGTGTGGGTGAGAGCAATGTGACGGTTGATGATATATACGAAATGTGGAAACAAGACAAGGCTGGGTTAAAGGAAACTACCTTTAGAAATTATGTTTATATGTATGAGCATTTTATAAAGGGTGAGTTTGGTTCCCTAAAGATACAATCCATTAAAAAATCCGATATTCGTAGATTGTATAACAGTCTTGTGAATGAGAATACTCCAAAGCATATGTCCTTATATACTTTGGATAGTCTTAATACTGTTTTACATCAAGTGTTTAAGGTGGCTGTGGAAGATGAATTTATTAGGACAAATTTAGTGGACGGGGTATTGGCAGATGTGCGAAAAACACATAATTTCGACAGACCTAAACGAATAGCACTTACAAAAGCACAACAGGAGAGATTTATGGAGTTTATACATAAATCACCACAGTACAAGCATTGGGAACCGCTGTTTACATTTTTCTTGGGAACCGGGTGTAGGGTGTCGGAAGTGGTTGGTATTCGTTGGCAAGATATAAGTGATGATTTTATTAGTATCAATCATAATATGGTTTATTACTCACGGAGGAACAGTAAATGCTATTTCGCAATTACAACACCAAAAACACATGCAGGTATGAGAGAAATACCATTATTTTCACAGGTTCGTAAAGCATTAGAAGATGAAAAAGCCTTTCAAGAAGAATGTGAGATTGTATGTAACTCGAGAGTAGATGGGTATACTGGTTTTGTTTTCTTGAATAGATTTGGAAACCCACACAATCCTCAAACAATTAATAGGGCAATTAAAAGAATTACATTTGCTGCCAATGAAGAGGAAATGGAATTGGCAGAAAAGGAACATAGAGAACCAATTCTAATACCGCCATTCTCTTGCCATAATCTTCGTCATACTTTTTGCACTCGTCTTTGTGAAGTTGAAACAAACATTGGAACGATTATGAAAATTATGGGGCATAAAGATGTGTCAACGACAATGGGTATTTATAACGAAGTGCAATCTGAATTCTTAAAAGAAAAAGCCGATACTTTAGACAAGAAATTGAAGATTTCCTAAGGCTACACCACACCATACACCACTTTTACACCAATTTGGTGTAGATATATGAAAACTTATGAAGAGATATAAAAAAGGTGGTGTATGGAAAGTGTTGGAATTAAGGGAAGTGAAGACTTATGAAGAGTTATGATAATTGCCAAGGCAATATTCCCACAATGAAGAGCTTAGACAAGTAAATAGATTAAAATCGAGTCAGTTCAAGTTAATATTTTGTACTATAAGGACATTTTTCTAAAAGAAATTTTAGAGAAGTGTCTTTTTTGTTGTTAGGGCAGGGCCCTGTTTCCGGCGCATGAGGGCGGGGGGACGTGTGAACAGATACGCTTTTTCGTTGAATGGATCTCATATTTATACTATAATACAAATTAGAAAAGTATGTGCAAAATATATGTGTTACGGCATACAGAATGGAGACGCAATGGGGGAGAACAAATATGTTGACAGAATGGTCACATCCTATCTGGAAACATTAAGCAAAAAGGCTGTATTTTTGAAACAGCAGGATGTACATGCCACACGCATTAAGGAAATATATGAGGATTTTCCTGACAAGGATGCCATGAAGATCCTGTTTTACGATTATGCCCTTTATGACATGAAGGATGCATATGAGCCTTTTATGCTGTGGATCAGGCAGTCATACGAGTCGGATTTTGCAGATATCTGTTCCGTGGAGGAATTTGTGGAAAACTGTGGGGTATATTCCCTGCAAAGAGAAGTTTTTTGCAGTTACATTACCGGCGGCATATGTACAAGAAAGCTGGAAGTGATGATGAACGAATATGAGTACGAAGCGGAACGTATCATGGAATCTGTTTATTCATCACTTACATACATTGCGGGAAAGAAAAAGCTTGTTATGGTAATCGGCGGGCTCCATATGGCTCCGGTTTGTGTGCTTCGGCTTTTGAACAGGATCGTTGGAAGAGAGGATGAACTCCGGTTTATCTTTACCTATGGGGAGACATTTCTTGTAAAGGAGCACTGTCAGAATGAGTGGCGTGTCCTTCTTCAGAAAGCAGAAGAGGGAAAAATGATTCTCGTAACGGACAGCAAGGAGGTCATTCAGAATTTTGAAGTCCCGGACAAGTTTAATTATGACGAGGATCAGATGGATTCCTATATAAAATCCCTCAACAATATGGTGCATCTGCATGCATTTTGGGATGCCAGGTATTATTTTGAAGGAATCATTACCCCTATGAACAGAATCGATTCCAAAGTCTGTGACGAGGATAAGTTCAGAATTCTGGAGCTATTAGGCATGGTGTTCCTGGGGATGGGAGACTATAAGGATGCGCTTTTGGTCTGCGAGAAAATGGTGCCGCTGTTTTACAATAATTCCAGCATGTACAGAGAATACATCTATCATTATTTCTCGGCGAAGGCGCATTTGCTTCAGGAAGAGTCCGATCTGACCCATAAGTTTTGTGACAGATGTCGTTCCCTGGCTGAGAAAATGGACGACGATCTGCTGTTAATGAATGTCGATATTATAGACACACTGGCAGAATTTGGCAGCCTGAAAGAACTGTTCCGGTGCAATTTCTCATTACAGATTCAGGAGTCCGTGCTAGAGAGGGCTAAGAAAGTCGGAAATGAGAATTTCCTTGCCTACATGTATGTTTTCGGCTATGACAATGATGCGGAATCCGTGAAGAAGATCGAGCGGGGGGAGAAGGAACCGGTCTATTTCAACCGGGGAGTTGAGATTGCCAACCGGCTGGGAAACAGGAACCTGTTGCTAAATGCCTATATGAGAAATATCATTCTGTATTCCGAATTTGGCTGTTATCAATATGTCCGAAAAATGTATGAAAAACGACTGCAGATTGTTGATAAGGACAAACCGATCAAGATTGCACACATGTGTGCAGGTCTGGGATATAATGCAATTATTTTAGAGGATTATGCCAAGGCGGATGAGTATTTCAGGAAAGGCCTAGAGATATCCATCGAGAACAAACAGGCAGAGGATATTGCAGAGACCCTGTATAATATGTTTGTGAATTATTATGTGGCGGGAGTTAATGAGAGAGCCATCGAGTGTATTGAACTCCTCTTAAAGGTAATGAATCTGCTTCATATTCAGGGCCTGAAAATTTGCAATACCACTAAGATATATGGAATGCTTGCGTTGGCATATTACAAGCAGGGACAGTATATGGACTGCTATTTCTGCATCGACAAGATGGAGACGATCCTGTCTTATGTATTGAATAAGGAGGACGAGAAAGAGGAAGAATTCTGGCTGGAAGATTTATTCTTATATCACCTGTGCGAAGCCAATTTATCCAGTTATGAAAATAATATGAAAAAGGCAAGAGAGCATTTTTCAAAGGCATATATGTACATGACTAGGAACGATAGAATTAATTTCTATTCCCATGCAGAATATGCATTGTTCCAGGCAAAATTTCTGGAAAAAGCAGGTTTGGAAAATGAAAGAGAGGCGGTATTGCAGGAGGCATATAACTATTGCACAGCCCATGACTATCCGGTAAAAGCCGCCCAGCTGCAGGCGGAACTGGATCATGTTCCATATGATATTGGCATTCCGAATACAGGAAATAGATTGCCGGTGAAAGAAATCATGGATGTGAGTCAGTATGTCGGTTCCGGAATCGAGCTGGAAAAGAGAAAAAAGGATATCGACTTTATGATGTTGTGCCATAACATTATGGGCAGAGAGGAAAATAATGTCTCCGATGTTGTGAAGCAGACCATGAATCTGATTCGAAATTCCTTCAGCTTTGACAGAATCCTTTTCTTAGAAAACAAATCGGAAGGTCCGGAATTCACATTTGTAAGTGAGAACATAAAAATAAACCAGGATGAGACAATGGATCTGGTTGCCTTTTTCCGGGAATATAAAGTGGAATTTATGGCAGGAAGGCTTGATAAAAGCTTTCAGAGGTACGTTGGGGTAACAAAAAAAATAGGCGGTGATGATGTGGCAACCGTTGTGGGCGTTCCAATTTTCAGCGGCGGATCCCTAAAAAGAATTTTTGTGGCAGCAACCGATGTACACAGAAGCTTTACCGAGAACAGAAAGCTTCCGGATTACAATGACCTTGAGGTTATTAAGTTTGCAGTCAGCCAGCTGGACGAGGAAATCGCCAGAATTTATAACAATGGCACGATAAGGATCATGAATGAGAAGCTGGAAAAGGCAGCTTTGACGGACCAGTTGACGGGAATCTACAACCGAATGGGATTAAAGAAGGTTCTTGATGGTGAGGCGGCAGATACAGGGGTATTGCTCTACATGGACCTGGATAACTTTAAAACATACAATGACACATACGGACATAGCGTCGGTGATACTATCCTGGAGGTATTTGCCGATATTATCCGGAGCAATATCGGAGATTTCGGTTATGCGATCCGGTATGGCGGAGACGAATTTGTGGTTGTGATTCCGAAGAAGGATGAAGCCTTTGCTGAAAATATTGCCAGGAGCATACAGCGCCAGGTAAGAGAGGATGCACCGGAAAAAATCACTGTTGACGGATTGGAACTCACAAGCTCCGTCGGAATTGCGGAGTATGAAAATGTCGACCGCAATGGTTGGGAAAGCGCATTGTCGAGGGCAGATAGCGCACTATACTATGTGAAGAACAGTGAAAAAGGCACTGTTGCAAGATGGTCCCAGATACAGCATTTATTATAGGGATAATAGCAGAATCGTTATATATCACAGAATTAACAAAACCTCATTAGATAGAGAACTCTGTCTGATGAGGTTTTTGTTATAGATAGGAGATGTGGATGGGAAGCACCTGACACAGGAGCAGGTGGCTGATCAGATTGCGAAAGTGCTTGAAGATCAGACATAAATCAGAAAATCACATAATATTTACAAAGATTTTGTGAAATCCTGCTAGAAAGCCTGCCACAAGTAGATTAATGTGAAACCAAAAGCAGGAGTTGTGAAAAAAGAAGGAGGCGCTTCATGAATAAACTAGGGCATATCTTAGTAACAAGTCATGTGATACCGGAAGAAGTGAAGCATTATCGTTTTTGTATTTTAGCAGGCTCTATTATGCCGGATTTTCTTTTGCATACATATATAGTCGGGCATACATGGAAAGCGGTATATAAGCGAACATGGAAAAGACTGCAGAGCTTAGAAGGCTGGGGAAGTGAAAATGTGTTTTCTTTCTTCTGGCTGGGCTATCTTTTACATTATGTAGAAGATTTTTTTACATTCCCTCATAATGAAGAGTTTAAAGGGAACATAGCGGAGCATGTATCATATGAAAGTAAGCTGCTAAAAAACATGAAGCAATTTTATAAGGAAGAAAAAGCAACATTAAATGATATGAGCTTTGTGACCGTTGAAGCGTTATGCAGCTATTTATTTGATTTGCATAAAGAATACTTAGAGAAAGAAAGAACCTTTGAGACAGACCGATATTATATTGAACGGGCAGCCACCAGCGTTCTGACATGCTTTTCTGCAATTTTTGCAAGAAATGAAAGCTTTATAAAGGCGATAAGACTCGAATCTTTACAAACAATAAGTCAGATAAATATTCCCGGAAGCCATGTAATATAGAAAAATTTATCCCATTTCGGAATTGTGTTCCCGAATGAATTTGCATATTTGAATCCGAACCCACTCTCGTTTGTAAAAAGCGTAGCGGTACTAAATTCGCAATAAATTGCTCATTAAGTGCCGACGCTTTTTAAACGTTCGGATTCAAATAGCAAAATTCATTTTCAGGAACACAATTCTGAAAAGGGATAAAAATTTAGTGTAAAAAGAGAGATTTGATTTATATGAAAATAGTATATTTTACCGATACCTTCTATCCGGAAGTAAATGGAGTTGCAAATACATTGGCAAGGCTACATGAGTATCTAGATAAAAATAGGATAGAGCATTTATTTTTTGCTCCGGATTATTCAACAGAAAATGCAGATAGGGGCGAAGAAATTTATCGTTTTAAAGGCTTTCAGGTGCCGTTTGCACCAAACAGTTATTTGGCAATAACGGTACCTTTTCATGCAGCGATTAAGAGAAAGGTATTAGAGTTTCAACCGGATATCATCCATATTGTGACAGAATTTACCATGGGACAGGAAGGACTTCGAATTGCAAAAGAAACAGGGATTCCGGTGGTAATGTCTTATCACACCAATATTGAGCAGTACTTAGAATATTTCCATGCAAAGGTATTTGAAAAAGCAGTAAGAAACTATTTTTATAAATTTCATAGCAATGCATTGCTAAATCTGTGTCCATCAAAGCAAACCATGAAACAGCTGGAAAAACAGAAGTATCGTAATTTGGATATATGGACAAGAGGGGTGGATACATCCCTGTATTCGCCTGCAAAAAGACTCGGAAAATGGAGATCAATCCTTGGAAGTGATAAATTCATCTGCCTTTATGTCGGAAGACTATCCTTCGAAAAAGGGTTGGATTACTACTTAGAAGCCATACAAATATTAAACAAAAGCTTCGGGGATGATATGCTGTTTGTATTTGCAGGGGATGGTCCATATCATGAAAAATTAGAAAATTGTGGCATAGCCAATGTGATGCTTACCGGGTTTGTGCGTGGGGAAATGCTGGCTGAATTGTATGCAGACGCAGATGCTTTTGTTTTTCCGTCCGGCACGGAAACCTTTGGAAATGTATTGCTTGAAGCTATGGCCAGTGGAAGCCCTTGTGTATGCGTGGATGAAGGAGGAGTAACGGACTTTTCTGTGAACGAAGAAAATGCATTAGTAACAGCATACCGTAATAGTGAAAAGTTAGCGGAGGCAATTGCAAGATTAAAAACAAATCCGTCATTATGCCAAAAGCTGTCTGCAGGAGGGTTAAGAACTGCAAGAGAACGAAGCTGGGACAGTGTAATGGAATGCCTGATGAAGAGTTACAGCTATGTGTCAACAGGCTGTGAAATGAAAAAGTCGAGCTGAATGTTTGGCATTGTTTGTTGAAAAAAACAATATATATGGTAAAATATGGTTAAACGAATTCCTAATGCAGCAATGAAAAAGATAATAGAAAAAACCTAGGAGAAGTAGCGTGGTATTATTTTCGGAATTGCCATTAAACGATGAATTGGCGGATGAACTGGGGGAATTAAAAATCGATTTTGCCTTTCAACCAATCTTTGCAAAAAAGACAATGACAAGAATTGGTTATGAAGCTCTGATGCGGCCATTAGGGAGTACACCATTAGAGTTTATCAAGGAATACCGTATGAAGGGTGGGCTTCATACCTTAGAGCTTGCCACCTTTTTTGGTGCCACGAAGGCATACTATGATAGAGGATTAACAGGAAGGATTTCCATAAACTCCTTTCCTGCCGAATGCTTTAACAAAAATGAATCCAGTGTCTTTTTTCGATGCTTTCCCGATATTGCAGAGGAAATGTATGTAGAGATCTTGGAATACACGGATCTGGATTTTGAAAAGTGGCTGATAAAGCGTGATCAGATACGGTCAAATAATATCCGTATATCGCTGGATGATTTTGGTACCGGAAACAATGATATGCTGGCTGTAAATAAGTTTCGCCCGGATGAAATCAAGATCGACCGGTCTATCATTACAGATATACATAAATCTCCGGAAAAACAGAAGCGGTTTGTGCAATTGATTGATATTTTTCATGAGAAAGGAATTAAAGTTTTAGCGGAGGGTGTAGAGTGTAAGGAGGAGTTGGACTATATTCTTACAACGGATGTAGATTATTTGCAGGGCTTTTATTTGGGAAGACCGGAATAGTGAGAGAAAATATTTGGAGAACCAGAGGATATCCGGTTCTCCTTTTTTAATGAACAGTTCAAATCACACCGCAAGTCGTAATGTAAACTATCATGTTACACAAAAACGCAAAAATGCACATATGAGTTGGTTTATCTGCATCACAATATGTGACATAATATGTTTAGTCTAAAGGCCGATAGATAAAAAACTCCTTTTCAGAATGGTGTTCCTGAATGAATTGGCATATTTAAATCAGAATGATGGAATTTGGCAAGATTTGAGGTGCTAGAACTGTCTTATACGATAAAGCCCGTATAATGGTGTAAATTCAAAAATTAATTAAAAAGAGCCAAG
>JBJENM010000028.1:0-19958 GCA_051880175.1 Agathobacter sp.
CCTTGTTTTCAATCAGGATTACGAACTTGTTTCGCAATTACCTATTATATAGAAGCAACCCCGCCTTTTTCTGAGAAGCTATCTCATATAAACTAACAAGCCCTCTATATACACTAATTGAATATCTCATATATAGGATGTGACACATCGCCAAAAATATCCAAGCTGTATTCATTTTCCATCCCTTTTGTCTGGTTTTGCGCGATTAAAATTTCCGTATACCTAATTTTCTTCAAAAACAGCCCTAAATCGCCGTCAAAATTGGCAAATTGTATGATTTCATAGTTCTGATTTTACTCCACACCTAGAAATATTCCAATCCTTAGGTACAGGCAAAAATTCATCTTACGAAACCATACAATCATCTTTAAAGAGCGCTGAAAACATGCCCTTTTTCAAAATTTTTAGGTACAGCCAAAAATTTATACATCAAAACATAACAAATGATCAAATATCGCAATTGACCAAATATCGCAATTGGCAGAAAAAATGACAAACCCTAGCCAATAATAGAAAAGCTTCTATTTCATCACACTTCGCACCCACGCAATTTCTTTTGCATATCCGGCGTCATCGTTTGGTGTTTCCAGAATAAAAGGTTTTCCTTGTAAAAGAGGATGTGTAACCACTTTTTCAAGTGCGTCTAGCCCGATACAACCATCGCCCAGCTTCTCATGACGATCCTTATGTGCGCCCAGCGGATTCATGCTGTCGTTCATATGAATCGCACAGAGCCTGTCAAGACCGATTACCTTATCAAATTCCTTCAGCACGCCATCTAAATCCGATACAATATCGTATCCGCCGTCCCACACATGGCAAGTGTCTAAGCATACCCCAAGCTTTTCCTTTTGTTCCACCCGGTCGATAATTGTGCGAAGCTCCTGAAAATTCCTTCCGATTTCGCTTCCCTTTCCCGCCATGGTTTCAAGAAGCACCGTAGTTCTCATTTCCGGGAATATGACTTCATTCAGCGCCTCAACAATCATATCTATGCCGGCTTCCTCCCCCTGTCCCACATGGGAGCCCGGATGAAAATTGTAAAAATTGCCCGGCAGATATTCCATGCGCTTTAGGTCATCCGCCAGCATATCCTTTGCAAATTTTCGGATGTCCGGCTTATCTGAGCACAGATTCATCGTGTAGGGCGCATGGGCAACCAACGGCCCGAAATGATGCTCTTTTATAATGGCAACAAGTGCTGCAACGTCCTTTTCATCGATATCCTTTGCTTTTCCTCCTCTGGGATTTCTTGTAAAAAAGGCAAAGGTATCCGCTCCCAGCTTTATTGCATTCTTTCCCATCTCCTCAAAACCACCGGACGTGGAAAGATGATTTCCAATATAGATCATGTTGTAATCCTCCAACTCTAAAGCTTCTTTTTTATAATCCGATACACCGATTCATCCAGGCGCTCTTCTGTTATTCTTCCCTCTTCTACGGCCGTAAGCACCGCCTCGTAGGCGCCATGGAAATCCTTTGGCATAAGAAGCATATCGCACCCTGCCAGAAACGCATATACTGCTGCTTCATTTTCATCATAATAATCGGTAATTGCACCCATGCTCAGCGAATCCGTGATAATAATGCCCTGATAACCGATCTCATTTCGGAGTATATCTGTCACCAGTATTTGGGAAAATGTTGCAGGAATATCCTTTTTGTCCTGCTCCACCTGCGGCAGCGTCGGCACCGACTCTTCTCCTGTTACCTCCGGCACACAGATATGGGCCACCATCACAAAATCCACACCATTTTCCTCTGCATTCATAAACGGAACCAGTTCTGCCGCAAGCAGTTCTTCTTCGGTTTTGTAGTTGTAGGCGGCACCGGTATGAGAATCCTCCACTGTACCTCCGTGTCCCGGAAAATGCTTATAGCAGGATAAGATTCCGTTGTTGTGCAATCCATCCGAAAATCTTCCGGCCATATCGGAGACCAGCTTGGGATCTGTTCCAAAAGAGCGATCCCCGATTACCGTATTTTTTGAATTTGTAATGACATCTGCATCCGGCGCAAAATCCACATTAAATCCCAGCGCTTTTAAATATGCTCCAATTGTATCTCCCGCCTCAAAGATAACTTCCGTATCTTCCTTTTTGGCAAGGATTCCCATTGCCTCCACCGTTTCCACCCCAAAGCTTTCGTTTTTCCCGATCCGGCGGACTCTTCCCCCTTCTTCATCCACTGCAAGGAAAAGGGGAAGTCCCTGGGTGCTCTCATAGTACTGCTGCGCATCTGCTAACATCTGTGTCGTCTGCCGGGTATCCACCAGATTTTTGGCAAAATACACCACGCCGCCCACCGGATATTCCTCCAATGCAGCCGCAAATGCCTCATCGGTTTCCACAACCGGATCAGAGTCCACCAGGCTTTCCGGAGCAACAAAAAAGATTTGTGCAACCTTCTGCTCCAAAGTCATGGAGGAAAGAATTTCCTTGATCTGAAGATCGAGGATTTCTTCTTCCGACAGTTTTTCTGAGACTTCCATCTGTTCGGTGGCGTTTATAGATCCTGACATCTCTGTCTGTTCGGTGGTGCCAATATAACCAGACACTTCCGCAGTCTCCGTATCCGTGTCTTCTAAGTTCTCTATAATTTCCGAATTATCCGTTTTCCCCTGATTCCCGGACGAATCCTGGCTATTCTGTAAATTCCACAATAATACTGCTGCTGCTGCCAGGACTAAAACGGCGACGCACACCAATATTGCTTTATTTCTTCTCTTCATATCTGAAAGCTGTAAGACCTCCTGAAAAAACTCTTTCCTAATTTTATCATGCCTGCACTTTGCCTACAACTCCAAAAAAATAGGCAGGCTCCCAAAATTTAGGAGTCTGCCTGTTTTATAAGGCGAGGGAAAACGTTATCCCTCAATTGCAATATAGTTCTTTTCTAACCGCTTCTTCTCTTCCTCTTTTGGAAGTGTCAGCTTCAAAACGCCGTTTTCATATTTTGCGTGGATATCTTCCTGCTTTATGTCTTCTCCGACATAGAAGGATCTGCTCATGCTGCCGGCATAACGCTCGCGGCGGACGAACTTTTTATTTTGCTTTTCCTTCTCCTCCGTGTCAAAGCCCTTAGCTGCACTGATTACCAGATAACCATCCTTTAGCTCCAAGGATATTTCATCCTTCTTAAAGCCCGGCAAATCAATGTCCACTTCATAGTGTCCATCATGCTCCTGCACATCTGTCTTCATCATGTTTGCTGCATGACGTCCGTACAGCTTCTTCTGCGCTTTCTGCATTGCTCTGTCATCAAAGACAGGGAAATCAAAGAAGTCCTCAAAGAAATCATCAAATAAGTTCTCTCCATAAATACTAGGTGTTAACATAAGTCATCGCTCCTTTTCCTAATAAAAATATAATTTGTTACTGGAACCGGGGATGTTTGGGAAGAAACCGGAACTTTTTGTATTCCTTTCTTTCCTTCTCCTTTGTTCTGACTACGTTATAGCACCAACATTAGCACTCGTCAATAGAGAGTGCTAATGTTTAATACAATCTTTAGAATCTTGTTTTTTCCTTCAGATTTTCTTTATTTTCCTATAATAATTCCTACTCTTTTCCATTTTTCATATACTCGAAAACATGTAAGGAATCCAGCGGATATCCATCAAAATCAAAGAATGCCTGATTATCCCAGGAGCATCCGCCATAGTATCTTCCGGCCTGCTCCGGATCATAATCTGTGGCGAAGCTACTGGCCCAGCCGCTTCCGTATTCCTCCCATATCGCGGAATTGTCGGCACTGGCATCACCTACCGGAATCCAGGTTCCTTCCCAGTAGAATACTCCCAATCCCCCTACTTCATTGACTGCCTCGCAAATATCATGAATCATGCTTGCCTGTCCTTCTACACTTGCCGGATATCCATCCACCAAATCACCGGTACCGCCAAAGCTGTTCCCGCTCCCATCGCCATCCTCCAGCGTGTACGCATAGGAAGTCTCTGCAAGAAATACCTTCTTTCCATAACGTTCCTGAATCAATGTCAGGACGCGCTTCATATTATCAATGGAGCCGTCCCAGAAAGGATAGTAGGACATTCCAATCATGTCAAAATCCAAGCCGCTGTCCACAAGCTTTGATACCAGATCCAGAACACCGCCCTTATCCGTGATTCGGGTATAATGAACAACAATGCTTATGTCTTTTCCATAATCAGCGGAAATTTCCCGAACCGCATTGCTTCCGGCTTTGAGAAGAGTAATTATTTTCTCCTGGCTGATTTCTCCCGCCATGCCGTAATTAATCTCATTTCCGATTTGAACCATTCCCACATCCACTCCTGCATCAAGAAGCTGTGTAAGAGAATCCTTGGTATATTCGTAGAGAGCGTCTGTTTTCTCCTCTATCTCCATTCCTTCCCAGGCTTTTGGTGCGTGCTGTCTGCTTGGATCTGCCCAAAAATCAGAATAATGAAAATCGATACTAACCTTCATGCCATATTCTGTGGCACGCTGTCCCAACGTAATGGCGGTAGCCAGGTCATTATTTCCTCCGCCATATCCGTTTCCGTTCTCATCGTAGGGATCATTCCATACTCTAAGACGGATATAGTTTACGCCGGCTTCGGCAAGCGTCTCAAACACATCCTGCTCTTCTCCGTTAAAATTATAATAGGTAACACCGCTGTTTTCCTCAACCAGAACGGAGGATGCGTCCATTCCCAGAATAAAGTCTTCCGGCAAATCCTCGATTGCATCTGTCCATAAGGAAGAGGCCTCCTCTTTACTGCTTACCTCGCTCTCCTGCACTTTATCCCCGTCGTCTGCTTCCGTGACAGCCTCACTTTCTGTGGTGGTCTCTACCTCTGCCGTCGACTCCTTACACCCGGTCATAGAGGTGATTGCCAAAGACATAACCATACACATTGCCAATAACTTTTTCATTCTTGTTTTCATATGTTCTTCCTCCCATCTGAAAATATATTAGCAGGGAAGGATTTACAAAACAATAAATAAAACTGTATAATATATGCACATTCTTGTACAGGAGAAAGAACATGCTTTTAAAATACGGCAATTATCTTGAAGATATTCCGGAAGGAAATATAAACAAAACCGAATCTGTCTTTGTAAACAGCTGCGGAACCTACAAATTGTCCCCTCCTGCTTATATGACAACGGAACGTGCTGACGGTCGAAACGATTATCAGCTGATCTACATTGCTTCTGGTAAGGGAACGTTTTATTTTACCAAGGACGAGCCTACCCTGCTTGAAGCGGGAAAAATCGTTATTTATCGCCCGAAAGCTATGCAAAAGTATATCTACGATGGCAGGGATAATCCTGAAATATACTGGATACATTTTACCGGAAAAGACGCTGCTGCCATATTGGAAAAATACGGTATCGGTTCCAATCAAAAGTCCGTTCCCGTTGGGATCAATCCGGAATACAGCCACCTTTTTGAGAAAATCATCTTTGAACTGCAATGTAAAAGGCCCTTTTATGCAGAATCCTCAGCTATGCTGTTTTTGGAGCTTCTGGTTCTATTTGGGCGTTTTCATACGAATCACGTAACCTATAAAAAGCCTCTTTCCTTTCACAAGCTTGATGAAGCAACCGCCTATTTTCATGAGCATTTCAATGAAAGCATCGATATCGATTCCTATATCAAAAGCTTCGAGAACGATCTGTGTGCAAGTCTGTTTTACCGGCAGTTTAAAGAATATACCGGTCAGACACCCTTGCAGTATATTCTGGAAATCCGCCTTACCAATGCGAAAAAAATGTTGGAAACCACCGATTATTCCATAAGTGAGATTTCCGCAAGCGTCGGCTATGAAAACGCACTCTATTTCAGCCGTCTTTTTCACAAACACATCGGTGTCTCTCCAAAAGAGTATAGAAAAAGCAGTAGATCAATCTGATCTACTGCTTTATTTTTCCTCCACCACCTGCAAAATGAAAAACTTAAGGTAATAGCTTTCCGGCACATTGGAGGAATTTGCCCAAAGAATCGGATGATCCGGTCCCTGCGTACGAAATTCAATCTGACGAAGACGCTTGTGGACAGCCTTGGCAGCCTCCTTTACCGTTTTCTCCAAAAGCTCCTGGGTCATAAAATGTGAGCAGGAACAGGTGGCAAAGTACCCGCCATCCTTTACAAGCTTCAGCCCCTTCATGTTGATTTCCCGATACCCCTTGATTGCATTCTTCGTTGCCTCTCTGGATTTTGTAAATGCAGGCGGATCAAGAATCACCACATCATATTGTTCTCCCGCCGCAGCCAGCTTTGGAAGCTCATCCAAAACATTCGCGCAACGGAATTTCACCCTATCGGAAAGACCATTCCTCTTTGCATTTTCCGTTGCCTGCTGTACGGCAAACTCGGAAATATCAAGACCGGTTACATCGGTTGCTCCTGCGATTCCTGCGTTAAGGGCGAAGGTTCCCATATGTGTAAAACAGTCTAACACTCTCATGCTCTGCCCCGGCTGCGGCTTGCAGATGCGCTGCATGGCCAGACGATTGTATTTCTGGTCTAAGAAAAATCCTGTTTTTTGTCCGCTTACCACATCCACCAGATAGTGAATGCCATTTTCCACAATTTCCACCTCCGGAATCGGACAACCCTTTTCCCTTCCAAAATCATTGATTCCTTGTCTTGCCATAAGGGTCTCATCTGTGCTCCAGATTACCCCCTTATATCGCGGTAACCCTTCCTTGTCACGCTCCCTTGCATCACTTCTTTCGTATACCAGGCGAATGTCAATTCCATCCTCCTTCATGTATGCAACAAGCTGCGATACAATTTGGTTTTTGAATTGCTCCATCCCCAGGGCAAGACATTCTACCACCAGAACATCTGCATACTTATCTACCGTAAGTCCCGGCAAAAAGTCAGCCTCCCCAAAGATGACGCGGCAGCAATTCAAATCCGTATACTCATCTGTGTTTCCGCCATGCATCACCTTTTTGCGGTACTCCCATGCATTCTTGACCCGCATCGCAAAAAAGCTCTCGTCTATATCCTGATCGGCTTTTCGTGTCAGCATACGGATTCTGATTTTCGAATTCTGATTAATAAATCCTTTTCCCATGGGGTATCCGTCAAAATCTCTTACAGTCACCACATCTCCATTTTTAAAAGTCCCTGCAATGGTATCAATCTCATTATCAAATATCCAGGCTCCCCCTGCTTTGATGGTGCGCCCTTCGCCTTTTTTTAGTGTTACAATTGTGTGATTTTCCATGCTTATACCTCGATTTTTTTCTGTTCCTTTTCCGGCCGGTTCACCGTATAAATTCCTATGCATACCAGTACCAAAGCCACGATAGCACTGATTCCAAGAGCATCTGTTTCCCTCAATAGAAACGCCGACAGTATTACACCAAATACCGGATTCATAAAACCAAATACCGCTACCTTGGAAACAGGATTATATTTTAATAGGATTCCCCACAGCGAATAAGCTACTGCCGAAACCACCGCAAGCCAAAGGAGCATTCCTACTGCAGCTCCGCTAAAGGTCAATAGATTTCCACCAAATAACAGTCCTGCGATAATCATTACGATTCCGCCTGCCACAAACTGGTATCCGCTCAGCATAACGGGATTTTCTGTCCTTGAATATCGTTTTAGAAACACGGAGGAAAACGCATAAGCTACTGTGGATAAAAAAATAAATCCCTCTCCGTTAAAATGAAAGGAGATATCCATACCTCCTCCGGTCAGATTTACCAATACAACTCCCGCAAATCCCACAAGGCAGCCAACCATTTTTCTTACCGTAACCTTCTCCTGTCTGAAAATCAGCCCTGCTACAAGAATGGCCACAAACACATTTACCCCTTCGATGATAGATGCCTTTACTCCACTTGTATGAGCAAGTCCAATATAAAAAAACAGATACTGAATGACTGTCTGAAGAAGCGAAAGCCATGCAATTTTTGGAATCGCCTGTTTTTGGGGGACCAGCAATCCTTTATTAAGAACGCTTCCCAATAGAATGGTCAGTATTCCTGCCAACGTAAAACGGCATCCCGCATATAAGATCTGTGAAGCGGTATCCGACGCATCTATATTCATCCATGCATAACCAAGCTTAATACAGGGAAATGCACTTCCCCAAAGCCCGCAACAGATCATTGCTCCGATCCAGACAACAATTGTTTTTGAGAAAAATGCTTCTTTTTTCATTCGATTTCTACTCTTTTTCCAATATATAATAATCCAGGCCCCGACCCAAACTCTGAGCCTCTTTCGATTTTATCATCCAACTGTATCAAATTCAATAAAAAATCCCGGCAGGAAAATTACTCCTTACCGGGATTTTTATTACTTACTTATTCTATTATGCTTCCTGCGAAGCCTGTTCCTGCTCCTCTTCTTTTTGCTTTTTTCGAATCTTATTTGCAATTGTCGTAATTACAATTCCTGCCACCAGGAGCACAATTGACACAATCACCCCGCCGACTGAAAATACAGCTCCACAAAGATATCCGATAACCGGTGTCTTTGCACGAATATTACCCTTTACAAGATCATAGCTTACGGTATCTCCGCCTCGAAGGGTTATGGTCTGACTTGAAACATCATTTGCATCTACATAATAGCAATCTACATCACGATCCCCATCGTTATTATCGATTGCAATCAGATTTCCATTCACGAATGACGTACAATCTACTGCTTTTGCGTACACTACACTTCCTTTTGCCGAGATAAGTCCTGTGCTGTCACTATTTACTGTATATGTATGATATCCAAATATCGGCGGACATACGACAGGCGCAACCATAAATAGAAAAATGATAATTAACAAATAGCCCACTACCGTTAATGTGTAAGGAAATGCTTTACTTTTCTTATTTTCTTTTTCTGTCTCTTTCATAATCGTCGTTTCTCCTTCATAAGCTTTTACCACTTTTATTTTATCTGATACCGTTATGATAATCCAATAGGAAATATTTCTTAATTGTCGAAAATATCATAGCTTTGCACATTTTCTGCCAATGCCGCTTTTCTCTGCTGTTTCAGGCGGATATCAAATAATTCGGTGTTCATCAATGACATCTTCACATCTGCAATCATCTGTTCCACATCAGCGGCTTTATATACATTCTCCGGTGCAACATAATTCTTGTTGTGAAGCGTTTCCTCAAAGCCAAAAATCAATTGATTATGCAGGAAGGCGCTATGGACTGCGTCCAGTATTTCCCCCTCATGATTAATGTCGAAGTACAAATCGCATTCCAAGAACAGCTCATCCTGTATATTCATCTTGACTCCCGGATATGTAGTTGCATTCTCATGAGAACCAATTGCCATCAGCTTTGCAGACATCTCCGTTACGGCCGTAATGTGGAATTGGATTTCCGGCAGCTCTCTTACAATTTTTTCCAACTGTTCAATATTGTCGGAGTTGGTGCAAATCAGAGCTTCAAACCGATGCTGATTTTCTTTCCTAAATGGATAAATATAGCCTAATTCGTGTACCATATTTTTATCCACACCAAGCGCAGCCATTTTCTCATAAGAATTATGCTTCTGCACATAGATTGTCTCACATCTTGGAGATTGATGATTTAAAATCACCTGCATATTACCCGGAATTTCATTTCCAATCGGTTCATTCCAGAACAGGGTATCTTCTTTATGTATTCCCGGAAGTCTTTGCGATACAAAAAACGGATAGGATAAGGAATTGAAGAATACCCGTTTCTCTTCATATCCATTTTTCTGCATGAAATAACATACAAACTCCGTTTTGTTGCGGAATACCTTTACCTCATGTTCTTCATTTACAATGATATCCCCCGTTACATAATTCTCAACAATTTTTTCTTTTCCATCTACTGTAAAATAAGTCCGATTTACCTTCTGTGAATTGGCATTGAAGATGGTTCTTGCATATAAAGCTCCATAGCAATTGAAGTGATCGCTCATGCGAACCCTTCCCTTATCATCCATCCAATCAACAATCTTTACCAGGCGCTCATGCTTGGGTTCTGCATAAAAAATTCTTCCTCTCTCATGAGATAAATCCATGATTTTTCCGTTTGAAGCTGTTCCGGATATTTCCCAGTAATCCGGCACCTCGACCTGATTGAAGTACAATGGTTTTCCGGGAATATTTGCTGCGCTTTTAAAATCCCCCAAAAAGGCTCCATAAACAGAAATTACATCCGGCGGCAGGAAACCATCATCATCAATTACAACCGTTGGGCAATCATATCCTGCAAGCTTAAAGGAGTCATGCAGATTTCTGCTCTCTACGGAATAGCTGTCAAAAAGTAATACTATATCATCTCGTCGATTAAATTTGCCCATCTCTTCTCAACCTCAATTGTTAAATACTCTTTTGCTTTCTCATAAGAATGTGCGTGGAAAGCCTCCATATCATCTTCCTTTAGCATTTTGATCAGATACTCTGTCAGCTTTTCCACACGCTGTCTGCTGCTCATTTTATCTGTTACCGGAATCTTATATCCATTTTCTCCATTGTCGATAAAATTCTGATTCCCGTAGCGCACATCAAATCCAATGATGGGCAACCCCGAACCAATGGCTTCCATCAGGGTAAGCCCAAAGCCTTCGCTTGTTGACCCTGAAAAGTATGCATCATAATTTTTGTAGACCTCGGTCAGATTCTGCTGTCCCATCATCCGGATATATCCCCCCGCATTTGCACGGTGAATCATCCCATTTAGTTTCTTCTCTTCTCCGCCCTTTCCATAAATATCCAGAGTAATATCCGGTATTACCTTTCTTGCTTCAATTACCGCACTTACCAGCCAGTCTATATGTTTTTCCGAAGCCAGTCTTGCTGCCGTAATAAGCGAATGCTTTTTCCGTTCTCCGTCCGGATATTTCAGTTCATCAAGGCTTCCCACCGGAATGGTCACAACCCTTGGCACCTGTCCAACATATTTTTCAAATTGCTGACGAAGTAATGTGCTTTGATCCTCCGTCGCACAGACATAAAAATCAATATGGTTTCGCTGTGAAAACGCATATTCATAATAATTATTCCACAAAATATGGTGATCGTTTGTTCCGCCTTCGCTGAAATGATCTGCGTGAACCACAATCCCAACCTTTGCAGGTCCTACATTCTGCAGGATTGCCTGTCCGATTCCGGTCGTCCTATCTATAATAACAATATCCGAAGAGGTAAGATTCATTTTCTTGACCATGTACCCTACCAACTCTTCTTTTGAGGACAGTACCTTATCCGGAAACTTATACATGACCTGTTCATTATCGTTTGCCTCTTCATAGGCTACTGTACCATCTTCATTAAAATAGCGACGCTGATACATATGTGCTTTTCCGTCTAACGGTGCATAATATTCCGAATAAATACGGCAATAGGTATAATAATCCTTTCGAATCAGACAACCATTCGATACTATTTCTACGCGGTGAACCAAATCCTGTTCATCATCTACCATATATACCGTATAAAAATTATTAGTACCCTCAAAAACATATTTGCAGACGGACTTGTCCCTGCTAAATGTATATTTCCGATCTCCGATGCTTTTCTCCAAATCCTTAAGGGTATAAGATACAGGCGCAATCTTTGTATCGGTAAAGAATGTGTAAAGCCAGATGATTTCTTCATCCAAAAAGCCGATATTCTTTGTCATATGCTCAATGTTGTCTCTCGGGAACATATCCATGAAGACAAATTTTGCTTTTGCCCCAATACTCCGAAACATATTTGCCCGGTAGATCTGTGCATATTCTACTCCGCTGCTTGCCCAGCCAATACCAAGATTAAAATTATAGATCATGTTTACTCCTTTATGGTAGAATCATTCTCAAATTATCTTCACTATCATAAGACGCATCGCTTAACAGTATATTCCGCATAATATTTCTTTTTACCATACGCTCCATATTCTGAAACGAGAACGCAGCTTCATTCTGAAATTCAAAGATTACATTTCGTTGTGCAGATGAGCGTCCGGAAACCGCCGAAGACAACTGCTGCAGATAATCGACCTGTTCAACCCAGCCTTCATCAACAGCTTCTAAGGATGCTACTCTCATAAAATTGGCAAGCTTCTTTTCACCGCCCAATTTTTTGCTTTGTCGCATAAGTTCTTCCCCCACACGGGTAATTAAATAATTTTCTACTTCGACTCGATCCTCTAAATCAATTTCCTTAATTCTGTTATCCAATGTATATGAGATATTATCAAGAATATATCGGTTCAGTTCCGGCATCGTCAACTTTTTGTTCTCTGAAAGAAAAACATGGATATTCTCTTTTGCAATATCAAAAATCTGCTGTACACTTACGTCTCCCCCATCTAACAGATGATTCCTCGTTTCATAAATGAGTTTCCTCTGTGCCTGCATAACCTGATCGTACTGTACCGACTGTTTTCTTCCTGAAACGCCCATCTCCTGTCCGATAGCCTGTGCGGAATTAATGATACGCTTCATTCGCCACTTATTCATCCGGCGTTTTCCTTCTACATACTTTTCCAAGTCTGCACCATTATCAATAACAACATCATCCTCTAAGCATATAAAGAAATAACTGCACCCCGGGTCTCCCTGCCGTCCGGCTCTTCCTCTTGCCTGGCGCTCTTCCCTTGTACTTTTCATTCGTCCGACACCGATTACCGCAAGTCCTCCAAGCTCCTTAACACCTTCCCCAAGCTTAATATCAGTCCCTCTTCCTGCCATAGAGGTAGCCACCGTAACAGCATTGCGTTGTCCTGCTTCCTTTATAATTTGAGCCTCCCAATATGCATTGTTTGCATTAAGCACATTATGTGCAATACCCTCCCTTACCAGAAGTTGGGATAAAATCTCCGTGTCAGAAATGGATGAGGCAACAATAAGAACCGGCTGCCCGGTTGAATGAAGCTGTAATGTCATTGCAATTGCAGATAAGAACTGTTCTTTGCTATTTGCATATACTTTATCCGGATAATCAATTCGCTGAACCGGAAAATTGGGTGGAATAACGATTACCTTCTCATGATATACATCCAAAAACTCATCTTTGGCATTAGAAAGTGTTCCACTCATGCCGGCCATTTTCTCAAAAAGTAAGAAAAGATTCTGATAGGTAATGGATGCCATAGAACGATTCTCATTTGTCAGCTTCACTTTTTCTTTTGCTTCCAACGCCTGATGCTGACCGCCCCTCATTTTGACACCCTTCATCATTCGCCCGGAAGCTGCATCCAAAAGAACGACTTCCCCTTCGTCTGATACTTTATAATCCTTCTCCGCCTCATAACTCATATGTGCCCGAAGTGCCAGAAAAACATGCCGGTTTATTTCAAAATGTTCTCTTCCATAGAAATTATCTATACCAAAATAACTTTCTGCATTTTTTATTCCGGTCTCTGTCAGCCAGACGGTTTCTTCTTCCCGCTCAAAATCCACATCCTCCACCAAGGTAGAAACAAAAAAATCACACATCTGATACAAATTGGATTGAACTCTTGGTGCTCCGGATATTACAAGTGGTGTCTGTGCACTATCGAGCAGAACAGAATCCGCTTCATCAATAATAACATAGTAAAAATCTCTCATGAATCGCTCATCTGCACTTTTTACCAGATTGTTAAACAAATAATCAAACCCTAAGACACTATGGGTGGTATACACAATATCCGCAGCATATATTGCCTTTTTTTTCTCATTTGGAGTTCTTTTTCCTGTATCATTACTTGCCCCTGACGAAACCGAAAGCCCCATGAATTCATACGCAGGCCCCATCTCTTCGGCATCTCGTGACGCTAAATATTCATTCGTCGTAAGCAAAAAACAGCCCCGCCCGGTAAGAGCATTCAAATACAATGGCAATGTTGCCGAAAGTGTCTTTCCTTCCCCTGTATTCATCTCGGCAAGGTACCCCTGATGAAGCGCTATTGCGCCCATGATCTGCACATCATACGGAAATTTACCCAGTATTCTGTAATCTGCCTCGCACATAGCAGCATATGCTTCCGGTAAAATTTGATCCAAAGTCTCCCCTTCATCTAAACGATGCTTGAATTCTTCCGTAAGACCGGAAAGCTGCTCATCCGTAAGAGCCCTCATATTTTCGCTATGACTTTTTACCTGAAGAAGAATCTTTTTTATTTTTCTTAGATTTCTGTTTTGTCCCATGCGCTTTACCCTGCTTATTACTTTGTATCTCTTCTTCTTTCTCCATACGCCGCATTTCGTATTCTTCCTCTGTAATTTCCTCAATTACCATGGATTGAAAATGAAAATGCTTTGTTCCGGCATTTATCAGTTCGACCTGATAGCTATACGTTTTCAGCGGACATTTAAAATATGTAACCTTATCTCTTACAATCAGTTCCCCTGCTTCCTGCTCGTATCGGTCCATGAACACAATACGAAACAGTAATCTTGCAGAGATATCACTTTCACCGGATTCCTCTCCTTTGACATTGACCGTAAGCTTATATGCACTTTCTCCATCGATCATTGGAAGTGACGGTTCTATTCTTTGTGACTGATAATTTGTTTTTGAATACCACTTTTTTATTACAGTCCCAGGAGGCATAAGAAGATTCTCAAATTCTACATCACTTTTACTGTGAAATGTCACCTTGGAGCTGTATAAATAGGTATCAACCGCATATTCATTCCAATATACTATCCACTTCTCACCAACCATTATTCCTTCATCTCTCTCTTAAAATCTCCTGCAAGAAGATTCTGATATTGACTGGAAAACCACTTTACAATTGCATTCGTGTCATCATTGTGCCGCCCGTGTATTCCCTTCCCAAACACCTGAACTCCATCGGAATTCAAGTGCGATATGAGCTTATTGTATGCGGTCATATCATAATCATCCTCAATCATATAGGATATGATGAACTTTGTTTTACTCCAGTCTGCGCCATCAAACTTCTCCCAGAATTTGCTGTTCAGACGCGCAACCGCCTGTTCGTCGGTCCCTCCGCCATGGCACATCAACACATCCAAAGACGTCGGAAAACCACCTGGGCGATCCAGCCTTTCGTTTGCTGCCACATCTCCAATACTTGCCAAGGGTTTACCAAGCAAAAGTGCATGAGGTGCTATATCGCATCCGTAATACAGGGCGCCGTAGGTTCCCATTGACAGGCCTGAGAAAACTACCTGAGTTTCATCAAAATGAAGCATTTTCATATATTTTCGAATCGCTTGAATAATCATATGCTCATATTCTTCTGTTCCCATATAAAAGGCTCCGCCTTCCAGTCTCGCCTCGGAAATCAAAAGAAACGGGCATCCCATGCCCCTCATAAGATTATACCCCTCAAAGCCTTCCTGCGTCTTATATCCCGAAAAATATACATTAAGAGGCGGTTTTAAATCCCCCGGATCAAAATAGCAGAAAACCTCTTCCCGATCAGAAGAAACCATTCGTTCTCCTCCCGGAAGAAAATTGCCAAATCCTCTGCGGGAAATTCGATCATGCAGTCCTCTTATGTGTAAGGAGCCTTCCCCCTTTGCCAGAAGAGAGAAGAACAGCATTTCCGGGGTCTCACTATTCTCTATTTGAATGATATCTCTTAACTGTTCTTCATCGTACTCCCATTTGTGTTGTAAAGCAGATACCGATCCCATCGGAAAACCACGTACAATCAAACGCAGTTCGACACCCGGCTCCTTTTCATATTCGAACCATATATCCAGACACTGACCTTTTTGAATCGGCATGTTATACCGCCAGAATGCTATCTGCTGAAGCTCTTCCCCATACGCACCATTCAGTTCCACATCATAGTTTCCATTCCACTTTATGGTTCCGGAAAAGCCTTGTGCAATTCCAAGTTCTGTCTGGTTCTTTTTTTCGCCATAGGGTTTTGGGAAAAAATTCTTTGCATCTTCCAGCAGAAAACGATTTACATCTTCAAGGGGAAGAATGTTTGCCATTTTACACTTCATAAGCTGGAGTGTCTCCTCGGATGCCTTAACCTGATCCGTTACATATAAGCAATAGGCTTTTGTAGCGCTATGCAGCACCTCAAACTCCGGCTTTGTAATGTTTCGGTCTAAAATAACAAGATCCCAGAGTTTTTCAAATGGAGTATCACATACCTCTAAATATGTAATCTTCACCCAAGCAGGAACATCATATCTATTTTTCCAGTCTTCCTTCCCCAATTGCAATACTCTTATCTTATCCAATTGTCTCTAAAACCTCTTTCCATGCATCAAGCAGGACCTTCGTTGTAAAACGTTTTCCTATCTCATAACATCCAATGGCAGCCTGATTCCAGTTCCCTAAACTGTCCAGATAGAAGGAAAGCACCTCTGGAATCTCCTCAAACTGTTCCACCACATATCCGTTTACCATATGCTCCACATATGGCGTCTCTTTGATAACCACCTGCGGAATCCCTGTACTGATTGCCATTATTTGAAGGTACAGCTCCGATTTTTCCCTTAGATCAACAACAATACGCTGTTCCCTCATACACTTGGCAATTTCCCGCTCGTCCACACACTGTTCGACAAAAAATCGCTTTGGGATTACATTCTCATCATCAAGCATATTCTCCCGCACATTTTCTTTTTGTTCTTCCTCTGCCCACTCTTCCGGATAACCATGCTCTTCCAACAGACTTCTTGTACGTTCCAGCAGCTGCTGTTTGACATGATACTGTCCGTTTCTTGAAAACAGGTGAACCTGCGCATGCTTGTTTCCTTGCATATATTCTGCAATCTGCAATATCACATTGCCAAAGAGTTCATCTTCTATTCCATCCACCGGAATCAGAATTTTCTGGACAGCCAGCTGCTGGCTGATTCCAAAATCCATTCGTGTATCATAAGGTGTAATACTTCGTATATGCCGCACATTTTCCCCATAAACTGACTGAATGCGTACCAAATTCACCTCTGAATCCGTTACGATATAATCCGCTCTTGTTACCATATCATCAATTCTTGCTTCCTTAGACACATCATATCGATCTTCAAAAAATGACAGAATCGTATGCTTATCCTTTAAAGCTTCCTGCAATATTCCAACATTCCTCTGATGCATTGCCACACAGAAAATATCATCCCGATAAGAAAAGGTTAAGTATTCATGAAGCACTTCACCCATAACCGCTTCCATACTCTCATAGTACAGCTTCTTATATCGATGTGTAAACTCTTTCTCAGCATGAACAATTAAGTAATTGGGGCAGGCAGGATTAATTTCCACATGTCCATCCTGCATAAAATGCCTGAATTTCCATATACCATTTTCCATCAGATAATCCTGATAGACTGCTTTGCCGTTCTCATAAATAATGGTACTTGACACAAAGCCTCTATCATCATAGATATTCCGTCTGCTGATCTCCTCTTCCCGGAAAATATCAATTTGAATAGGATTTCCATCTTCCCCAAATTCGATTTGTGCATATCTTTCTCCCTTCAGATATGCCAAGACCACAAATGAAGTATATACAAATTCTATTCCCTTCGGCCAATTCAGATTGTGAAAAGACAGCACCATCGTCTTATTTCTGTGAATTTCCTGCATTGCGTCAAAACAAGACCAATATGGTGCATGATACACTCCCTGCCGATGAAGGAAATGTCGAAAATTAGGTGCAAAGCTTAGCAGCATAATGCTGTATGGATTTGTCCCATTTCGATGAAACAGCTGAACCTGCTTTACCGTATCATCGAACTCGGTATGCATTCTTCTTCTGTACCAATACTGTTCATTTTCACTCCATGTATTCTGTTGATACCATGCCGGAATAAAGTATAGCATAGTCCCTCCTAAATAAATGGTTTATACGAATCATACTTCTTAAGTGCGTTATATTCCTGATACAAATTACACCAGATACCCACCAACATCATTACAGAAGTTGGCAGCATTGCTAAATCGGAATCTATTTCCCCTGACAATTGCAAAAGCATCGGTAAACCAGCGCAAATACTCATAATGGTTGAACTAAAGATACTAATTCTAATAACAGATCCGGTTAAATACTTTTTCGTATCTCTCCCTGCATGTATATCCTTAATCGAATCCCCACTCTTAAGAAACTGCTCCGTCAAATTTCTTGGATTTATCATAATCATTGCAAAAGCAATTGTAAGAAAATACAAGATAAAAATATAGGCTCCTATTCCAAGAGGTCTTGTTAAAACCATATTTTCCTTCCACCACATCAGGTTACCGTTTTCAGGAAAAAGCATCTGCAAAAAAGAAATCACAAGCTGTGGTAGCATGAATACTGCAGTAGAAAACATAATCGGCATAATACCAATGGGATTCAGTTTAATAGCCAGATAGTTCTTATCCGCATGTATGTTGTGAATGGATATTCGCTGAAGAGGTATACGCTTCTCAGTATTTTCCATCACAAGTACGATGAACATAACAAGAACTGCTATCAAGACCGGAATCTTCAGTTTCTCCCAATCTTCTGACTTAATCAGCATGGCAATTAATCCATCCAGAATATTTACATATATGATTGCAGTACGTCCTCCGATCCCATATTTCTGGTTTCTGTCACAAAGCCACATAATAATCAAGGTACCTGCAATCATTTCCAGCACGGATATCATTTTTGCGAAGAACAGGAGTTCCTCCGGCACGCGATAAATCAATGCATTACATCTTGAAACCGCCTGCATGATAGCAATCAGCATCATAAAAAATAGTGTTACATAATTCACCTTTTTCGGAGATAATTTTGCCTTTCTATCACTGCTTCGTATTGCCATAAAAAGCTGTGCAAAAATAGAGGAAATCATATACGGAGAAAATCCCAAAGCAAAAACAGAAGTCTTAGTCAGATCTCCGCTTATGGTTTGCTCAAAAATGGATTGCGCATCTACAGTTGCATCCTGATACGCCGCCAAGTCAATTCCATATAACGGTAATTCTCTTCCCACAAGATATATCCCAAGAATTCCAATCGTATATAAAAGCTTATATCTGATTACACTTTCCTGCTTTTCTTTTCTCAAGATTTCTTCCTCTGTCACATAGATTTGTTTAAAAAATAAGTGACCACCTCATTCGAAATGGTCACTTACATTATAAATCATTTTTTGCACATTTACTACCAGATATTATTTCTGATTCTCTTCTTCAGAGTCTGTTGCCTTGACTTTTCTGGATTTCTTGTCAACAACTCCCTTTCCTGTAATAAATGCAACTATTGCAAGAATCCACCACCACCATACGCGGACCCCGTCAGCTGCAGGTGCTGCTGCCTTCGCAGTTTCTTCATCTTCAATCTCAACGATTTCCGTATTATCTGCAGCTTCCTCTGTTTCCTCATTTACTGCAAGTGGTACTTCTTCATCTTCTACAACAACCTGAGCAGGTGCCGGAGCTACTGTCGCTACAGCCGGTGCAGGAGTAGTAACTGCTGTCGTCTGTGTTACTGCAGGTGCCGCAGGTGCTGCCGCAGCAGGAACAATTACATCATCTATAACAACCGGTGTATCTGTTTCACTCGTAGAAGTGCTATCGCTTGTTGGTGTGTAACCACTCTCGGAGGTACTTGCGCTAGTTGATGTACTCTGACTTTCAGAGGTACTCAAGCTAGTGCTTGTGCTTTCGCTGAGCGAGGTACTTGTTGACTCACTTAAGCTCGTGCTTGTGCTCTCGCTAAGTGAGGTACTCGTTGACTCACTTAAACTTGTGCTCGTGCTCTCGCTGAGTGAGGTACTCGTTGACTCACTTAAGCTCGTGCTTGTGCTCTCGCTAAGTGAGGTACTTGTTGACTCACTTAAGCTGGTGCTGGTTGACTCACTCAAACTTGTGCTTGTACTCTCGCTAAGTGACGTGCTTGCGGACTCACTCAGGCTGGTGCTTGTGCTTTCGCTGAGTGAGGTACTTGTTGACTCACTTAAGCTCGTGCTTGTGCTCTCGCTAAGTGAGGTACTCGTTGACTCACTTAAACTGGTACTTGTGCTCTCGCTAAGTGAGGTACTTGTTGACTCACTTAAACTTGTGCTCGTGCTCTCGCTGAGTGAGGTACTCGTTGACT
>JBJENM010000029.1:0-4609 GCA_051880175.1 Agathobacter sp.
CACTTGGCTCTTTTTAATTAATTTTTGAATTTACACCATTATACGGGCTTTATCTGCCTGTACCTAAGAAATTGCAAATATTAGGTATCCTGCGAAGTCCACTCCTCAAAATAATACAATTCACATGAAAAATCTGCAATTCGAAGCTGTTTTTCAAGGATTTTAGGTATACGATAGTTCTGGCACCTCAAATCTTGCCAAATTCCACAATTCTGATTCAAATACGCAAATTCATTCAGGCACACCATTGTAAAAAGGGAATATCATTTTCGAGGTGGTGTTCCCAAGAATGAATTTCGCTAATCATTCGGGAACACTTTTCTGAAATGGGATTAAAAAAAGAGAGCTACCTTTAGCTCTCTTTTCATTCAATATTCAAATTAGTGCTTCGGAACAAGCTTCTCGGTTCCTCCCATATATGGCTGTAATGCCTTTGGAATATTTACAGAACCGTCTGCATTTAAATTATTCTCCAAAAATGCGATCAGCATACGAGGAGGAGCGACTACTGTATTATTTAAAGTATGCGCAAAATACTTCTGTCCATCTGCGCCCTTCACACGAATCTTAAGACGTCTTGCCTGAGCATCGCCAAGATTTGAACAGCTTCCTACTTCGAAGTATTTCTTCTGACGTGGTGACCAAGCCTCTACATCACAGGATTTTACCTTAAGATCTGCAAGATCTCCGGAACAGCACTCCAAAGTACGAACCGGTACATCAAGACTTCTGAACAGTTCAACGGTATACTGCCACATCTTCTCATACCAGTCCTTAGACTCTTCCGGCTTACATACAACGATCATTTCCTGCTTCTCGAACTGGTGAATACGATATACACCACGCTCCTCGATACCATGTGCGCCCTTTTCCTTACGGAAGCATGGAGAATAGCTTGTCAAGGTATATGGTAGTTTTTCCTCGTCGCTGATGGTATCAATGAACTTTCCAATCATGGAATGCTCTGATGTTCCGATTAAGTAAAGGTCTTCTCCCTCAATCTTGTACATCATGGCGTCCATTTCCTCAAAGCTCATAACTCCTGTCACAACATTGGAGCGAATCATGAAAGGTGGAATACAGTAAGTAAATCCTTTTCCGATCATGAAATCTCTTGCATATGCGGTCATTGCAGAATGAAGTCTTGCAATGTCTCCCATCAGATAATAGAATCCGTTACCGGCTACTTTTCCTGCTGCATCAAGGTCGATTCCATCGAAGCGTTCCATAATATCTGTGTGGTACGGAATTTCAAAATCCGGAACCACCGGCTCGCCGAATTTCTCGATTTCCTGATTGAAGGAATCGTCTTTTCCGATTGGTACAGAAGGGTCGATGATGTTCGGAATCTTCATCATGATTTCCGTAACCTTTGCGGAATACTCACTCTCAAGGGGCTCAAGCTCTGCAAGTCTTGCAGAAATATCTGCTACTTCCTTCTTTACAGCCTCTGCCTCCTCTTTCTTGCCCTGAGCCATCAGCTTTCCGATTTCCTTGGAAATCTGATTTTTCTTTGCACGAAGATCATCTGCCTCCTGCTGTGCGGCTCTTGCCTTGGCATCAAGCTCAATCACTTCATCCACTAACGGAAGTTTGTGGTCCTGGAATTTTTTCTTGATATTTTCTTTTACGAGTTCCGGATTCTCGCGTAAAAATTTTAAATCTATCATATTGCCTCCAACGATCAATTTTTATCTTTTGCTATTGTACTATCAAACCTCCCAAAATGCAAGGGTTAGCGCAGTTTCCAAAACAAAAACCCTTCCAAACTCAATCCATGAATTTGAAAGGGTTAACCAAATCATCGCTATACTCTATTCCGAGAGTGCTTTTTTATTTTCTTAGAATGTCAAAGGATATTTTTCGGTCAGTTTCTTAACAATTGCTCTTGCGTCATCAATTGCAGACTCACCATTCTTAATAATCATGGCAATTGCTTCTGCAACCTCATCGAAGTCCTCTTCCTTCAGACCTCTTGAAGTAGCTGCAGGAGTTCCCAGACGAATACCGCTTGTGACAAATGCACTCTTAGGATCGTTTGGAATGGTATTCTTGTTTGCAGTAATATGTGCTGCATCTAACAGTTTTTCTACTTCCTTACCGGTCAGTTCAAAAGGAGTAAGATCAACGAGCATCAGATGGTTGTCTGTTCCGTCAGATACAATCTTGATTCCTCTGTCCTTTAAGCCCTTGCAAAGAGCCTGGGCATTCTTAATAATCTGTGCCTGGTATTCCTTAAATTCAGGCTGTAATGCCTCCTTAAAGCAGATTGCCTTTGCGGCAATTACATGCATGAGCGGGCCGCCCTGGGTTCCCGGGAAAATGGATTTATTCAGCTTATATTTATCAGCAAATTCCTGACTGCTTAAAATCATACCGCCACGTGGTCCACGGAGCGTCTTATGTGTGGTGGTGGTAACAACATCTGCATATGGGATTGGGCTTGGATGAAGTCCTGCCGCAACAAGACCTGCAATATGAGCCATATCCACCATGAGGATTGCTCCAACCTCGTCTGCGATTTCGCGGAAACGCTTAAAATCAATGGTTCTTGCATATGCAGATGCACCTGCAATAATCATTTTCGGCTTGCATTCCCTTGCAATTTTTGCAACCTCGTCATAATCAATGAAGCCCTCATCATTTACACCATAAGGAACAACATGGAAATAGGTTCCTGAGAAGTTCGCAGGTGAGCCATGGGTCAGATGTCCGCCGTGGTCTAAGTTCATTCCCATAAGGGTATCCCCCGGCTGTAATACTGCAAACTCAACTGCCATATTTGCCTGTGCACCGGAATGTGGCTGCACATTTACATACTCACATCCGAATAATTCTTTCGCACGATTTCTTGCCAACTCTTCAACAACATCAACGCAGTCACAGCCGCCATAATATCTATGTGCCGGATATCCTTCTGCATATTTGTTGGTAAGGATGCTGCCCATTGCTGACATAACAGCCGGGCTTACCCAGTTTTCAGAAGCAATCAGCTCAATGTGACTGTTCTGTCTGTCAAATTCCGAGGTAATCGCATCTGCGATTTCCATATCAACATTCTTGATGTCGTCTAATGTGTACATGATGAATCTCCTTTTTCTTTAAAATTTTAGCGCTTTACAGTTTTAACTTGATTATATCCAAGTCCTTCTCCTATTGCAATCCCTATTTCTGAAAACGCTTACATTATTTCCGATTCGCAAAGTGCTTTTCTATAATTTGAAGACTTTTCTTTCTTTTTTGAACTCTACTGACCTAAGATTTCCATTTGCTTCTTTTTACTAAACCCAGCCAGCACAAGATCATAGGATTTATCTAACAAATCCATCATCATATCATCCGAAATATCCCCATCCACCTTAATGGAATTCCAATGAACCTTGTTCATATAGTATCCCGGAATAATGTCCTTGTAGCTCTGCCTTAACAAATCTCCCTCAATCGGGTCCAGTTTTAATGTAATCAGGGATTCCTTATTATCATCGTCAAAGCATACTGCTACAAACATCTTACCTTCTATCATATATCTTCGCCAGTTCCATTCTTCTTTAAAGTCCTTACTAACGCCCTTTTTTGCAAGTAAGTATTCATCAATCCAGTCATACTTCATAACACAACCTCCTTGTATGCAAACTCATTTTCACCCTCTTACTTTTTTCCATCCGTAACCCCCAAAAATTAACTCCAAGGAGTTTATCGCATATACCAGAACACCAATGCAAGCTGCACAAAAAGAATGAGAGGCATTCCCACAACAAAGTACCAATGCTTTGTTTTGTGACGGAACAGATACATTCCTGCCCATGTTCCAATGCTTCCTCCAAGTATACTGATGAGAAATAGGGTTTTTTCCGATATTCTCCAGGCCTGCCGCTTTGCCTTATTCTTGTCAATTCCCATCACTGCAACCCCGACCAGATTTATGATAATCAGATAAATGCAAATGATACGCTCCATTTTCCACCAACCTTTCTGCTTTACTGCTTTCCTGACCTTGCGTGGCAGTAAAATGTATAATTTCATTTCTGTTTACTGTTTCTTCCGCCTGCACGACAGTAAACTGCATACTTTCTCTTCCTTTTTACTGTTTTCTTCCGTATACACGACAGTAAACCACTACACATCTCCTCTGCTTTACTGTAACTTCCACTTGCACGACAGTAAACTGCACACTTTCTCTTCCTTTTTACTGTTTCTTCCGCCTGCACGACAGTAAACTGCACACTTCCTCTTCTTTTTTACTGTTTTCTTCCGTATACACGACAGTAAACCACTACACTTCTCCTCTGCTTTACTGTAACTTCCGCTTGCACAACAGTAAAATGCACAACTTCTTTTCTATTTTACTGTAGCTCCCACCTACACGACAGTAAATCACTCCACTTCTCTCCCTTTTTACTGTTTCTTCCCCCTGCACAACAGTAAATTACACACCTTCTCCTCTATTATACTGCTTTCCCGCCCCTGCCAACCAGTAAAAAAAGTACCGGCCTTACAAAAGTAAACTATCTAGTCCAACTTTTGAGGCCGGTACAAAATCACCTTATTCTATACTCCCATTTCGGATTTGTGTTCCTTAGAATGAATTTTGCTATTCGAATCAGAACGT